>JBIJCS010000406.1:0-4760 GCA_044344575.1 Pirellula sp.
TGCTGCGGTTGGTAACTGGGCACCTTGGGGTGGGCTTGGTTTTGCCAATAACGGCGACATGTCGGGATTGTTTGCTCCATCGCGAGCGAATGGTTTGAAGGACATTACTGACGGAACTTCGAACACGTTGGTTGTTGCCGAAACGGACTCTGCAGGTTTCTTTGGTGGGCCATTTATGACCACCTCCACGGGTAAGCGACGTGCGCCTTACACGAGCGGGGTTTTCCGTGCAGCTTTCGTTGGTTTCTCTCACGCTGGATGGGGGACGAATGAAGGTGGAGCGAATCGTGCGATGGAAGTCGATGGTTCGGGTTACAAGGCTGCCGGTTCTTGGTTCCGTGCGGCTGCATATGCTTATGAGCCAACGTTTATTTGTGCATGGGGTGTGAACACAGAATGGCCGGGAACATCTAGTTTCCACGGTCCGTTGATCCAAGCTGCGTATGCGGATGGAAGTGCGAGCACGCTATCCTCGAACGTCGATTATGGAGTTTACTTGCGAATCAACGCGATTGCTGACAACAACATCACGGTTGACCCACGCGAGTAGTTCGCTGTTTGTTTGCTCTAAAGAAAGAAACGCGTAATGAAAAAGTTTGCATTAAGTCTGTGCACTTTGGGAATGCTTGCGATCGCTTCGGTTGGTTGCGGTTCACCGGATCCAGCGAAGAATCCTGATTTCAAGCAGGACACATTGATGGACCCGGGTGCAGTGAAGATGGGTGCGGATGCACCGAAGCCGAATTTGCCGACGAACTAGTTGTTCGTCCGAGTTTGACTTTGGCGTAGGATAAACGAAAAAGAGCCCAGCGAGAGATCGCTGGGCTCTTTGCGTTGAGCCTTTGTACGGAAGGCGTTCAACGAAGTGGGTACATTGGATCGGTTCGTAAGGTGGGGAGGGTTACCAAGCGAATTGGTCGATCATTGTTTCCAGGCGAGAGAGTTCTTCATTGATATCGACGGAGAATTGCGAGAGTTCGCTAACGCGTCGAAGGCTTGCTTTGGACCGCATGGGTCTACCGTAATTTGCATTGCGCAAACGTCCGACAAGCATCTGCTCGAGTTGCCCGAGATAGCTATCTTCCATTTGCCGTTGTTGCCATTTGAGTAACATGATTCAAGCTCCAAACGGGAATACCATAAAATGACTTTTGGCGTTCAATTTGGTTTTGCGACGCCACATAACAATGCAACAGGATTTGCTGAGGGGAAGATTTTTTGGGGAGCTGCAGGCTTGAATAAAAATCTTTGGCTTGTTTTTTCGTTACCACTGTTACGGATTCACAGATTCGGTTGCTTTCGATGGAGAAATAGTCAGATACAATTGAGAAAGATTGAAGTTTGGTTGGGGTTGGTGAAGGTATTGATCGAGTCGAGGCAGTTGAATTTGTGATGATTGGGATGGCGATTTGGGTTAGGTTGGGATTGCGGAGTTTGGAAGGGTGGTGATGAGATGATGCGATTTGGATGGTTGTTTTTTTGTTTTTGGTGTGTTGGTATTGCGGTGGGGCAAGATCGTTTGATCGAGGATTCCCGAGCGGCGGCGTTAGCGAAGTTAGCGATAGAGGGTTTGGATCGGGAGTATCCGAACAAGCCATCGAATGTGCTTGCGGGGGCAAAGGATGTACGCAGTCCCAGGGAGTTGCATCCGGCGTTTTATGGATGTTTTGATTGGCACAGCAGTGTTCATGGTCATTGGATGTTAGTGCGGTTGCTGAAGAGTAATCCGGGGCATTCGTTAGCGGCTGAGTCGCGTAAGAAGTTGGGAGTGAGTTTACAGCGTGAGAAGATTTTGGCTGAGGTTGCTTATTTTCAGACGAAGGAGAACCGTTCGTTTGAACGGATGTATGGTTGGGCTTGGTTATTGCGTTTAGTGGCTGAGTTGGAGACTTGGGATGATGCGCAAGGTCGAGAATGGTTGGAGGTACTTCGTCCTTTGGAGCGAGAGATAGTAGGGTTGACTATTGGGTATTTGCCGAGGCTATCGGTACCTATACGAACGGGAGTACATCCGGACACAGCTTTTGCGTTAGGACAGATTTTGGATTATGCGAGGGTGGTGCGTAACGAGGGCTTGGAGGAGTTGATCATCAGGAGGGCGAAGGAGTATTACGGTGGAGATTGGGGGGTAGCTACGCGATTTGAGCCATCTGGGGAGGATTTCTTTTCAGCGTCGTTGAATGAAGCTGATTTAATGCGTCGCGTTTTGGGTCGCGTGGAGTTTCGTGAGTGGTTAGAGAGGTTTTATGTTGGGGGTGATGAGGAGTTGCATCGTGGGTTGTTGACACCGGTGGTGGTCAGCGACGTAACGGATGGCAAGTTGGTGCATTTGGCGGGTTTGAATCTATCGCGAGCATGGACGTTGGGCGCGATAGCAGAGGCGTTGCCGGAGGGAGCGGTTTGGAAGGAGGCGTTTGCGAGGAGTGCCGAGGCGCATGAGGAGGCTGGGTTAGGTTATGTCTTTAGTGGGCATTATGAGGGGGAGCATTGGTTAGGTACGTTTGCAGTTTATACGTTGACGGGAGTAGGGAGATGATGGAGCGCAGTGGCAGGGATCGGGTGGTATTATTCTCGACGGAAGGATTGATAAGTGTTGATATTGGTTTGTTGCGAGCTGTTGGAGGAGAGTTGTCGGAGCGGTTGGGGAGTCCTGTGGAGGTTTGGGAGTCGGTCGAGGGTGAGTTTGTAGAAGTGGAGGCTTTTGGAGTCAGGGATGGAGTGGAATCGGATCAGATTAGGTGCGACGACCGATGGGTACTTGTGCCCTGCGGATTTATGCCGGGTGGATATGAACGCATCGTGGGTGAGGATTATGGTGAGTGGGTTTGGGATTTCAGTGGTTTGCGAGCTGCTTTGTGGTTTTCTCGAATTGGTAAAGGCAGGAATGGGAGTGGAGTGAATCCTGATGTTTACATTGCGGATCCGTTGACGGCTTGGGATGTTGGTAAGTGGTTGGGTGATTTGTCGGAGGTGGGGGGCGAACCGCGAGGGATTGTGGTTGGTACGAGTATGAGGGTAGAGGATATTGAGCGAATCGTCATCGTGGTTTTTTGGGCGAATCGCAAGGTGGAGGATGGATGGCGGATGGTGATTAATGGAGAGGGGGATAGTGGGAGGAGGAAGGCGGAGTCGAGGGGGCTACGCTTGGTGGATTTGCCTTGGGTGTTGAGTTCAGCGGAGGTTCCGGAGGAGGAGTTCGCGAATTGGGCGATGCAGAGAGTATTGCAGGGATTGCGAGCGCGACCGATGTCTTGGGAGGTTTCGGAGGATGAGTCATGGAAGATATTGAATCGGTTGCACGATCGCATGGGGGAAGAGTTGCCGGGTGAGTACATGGGGAAATTGGATGGGGTTTCACCGCGATCGATGGGAAGTGTTGCGATTGTACCGGATGAAACGGGCAAGGTGCCTTGGGACAAGTTGTGGACATCGTTTTGTGATTTAGCGATGGCTGGAGGTCCGCCGCATCGTGGGAAGTTGCTTGAGCCGGTGGTGAGAGAAGAGATTGTTGCGGATATGGGGGCTTATCGAGAGGTTGAGGCGGAGATACGTCGCGGGATAGGGTTAGCGAGTGGATTGAAGACTTTGGAGAGTCCTTATTTGGGTTGGTTGGCAGTGGAGTGCGAGAGTGAGGAGATGGCGGCTTGGTTGTTGCGAGCAATATTGGTAGAGAACATTTCGGTGCGTCGCGAGGGTAGGCTTCTTTATTTACCGGCGGGTCCTAGGTTTCGCGTTGAGAAGGAGATCAAGAATGTGATTACGGCGGTAGCGAAGACGGTGCATTACTGGCAGGCGCATTTGCGATCGCGTCAGCCACCGAAGCCGCTGTAGCGTTGTAGTCCTTTTGCGTAGGCCCAGCGGGATAGGGCATAGAAGAGGGCGATCCAGAAGAGAAGTAGGATCATGTCCCACAGGAGTGCGGTACCTTGGACTTTTCCGAGGAATACGGCAGCGGGGAAGTAAGCGAGGTATTTGATAGGCAGGTAGTTCACGATTGTTTGAAAGGGTTCTGGTAGCAGGTCGAGGGGAAACATGTGACCGGAGAGGAAGAACTGCAGGAGCATGTAGACGAAGAGTAGCGAGGAGACTTCGAGCATCCAGAAGCCGACGAGACCGAGGCAGGTTTCGAGATAGAAGCCGAGTGTAAAGCTGAGCAGGAGTGAGAGAAGGAAGCAGCCGAGGGTGGCGGGGTCGGGCCAACCGGCGGAGAAGTAACCACGGCATAGGAAAAAAACCAGGAGGAAAGGGCCGAAGGCGACGGAGTAGTAAGCGATTTTGTGAGCGACTCGGGACCAGAAGAGGAAGGAGAGGAAGTCGATAGGTTGGACGAGGTAGCGTTTGATTTCACCGTCACGGATCGTTTTTGCGATCTGTGAAGAGAGGCCTGGCATGCTGGAGAAGGCGCGGCCGAGCATGGTTAGCAGGTAGTATGCGACCATGTCGTGGAAGGAGTAGCCGGAGATGGATGCCGAGTATGGCGCGGAGGGGGATAGGGATTGAAAGATCGCCCACCACAAAAAGATTTGGGTGATGATTGGGAGGAACCGCATGAGGGTACCGAGAGCGAAGTCACCACGGTAGGCGAGTCGTTCTGCGAGGGCAGTTTTCAGGATGATGCCGCGAGTTTTCCAGGCGTTTCGCCAGGGATGGGATGTCTGATGATTCGAGGATGGGTTCATTGGGTATTCGCGATGGAGTGAAACATTTTCGCGATGACCTCTTCGAGGGGTGGGTCTTCGACTGCGACGTCGTCGATGGAG
>JBIJCS010000037.1:0-15865 GCA_044344575.1 Pirellula sp.
ACTCTGCGGTTGATGCGGTACGTGGAATACGGGCATTGCTTGATCAGGGGTGGGTTCCCAATGATGGATTGATTTTGCCGAAGCATTGGTTGGAGGGTGTAGTTTGGGGGATGGATCATCTTGGGATGCATCGTGGTCAGGGGGAGTGGTTGAGCTTAACCTGGCGCATGGAGACTTGGTTTGGGAGTCGATGGAAAGAGGTTTGGTCGGGAGCCGAGTCAATCTGTCTCTGCGATAAGCTGGTGCGTGTGATGGGTGCGACCGATTCGATGGAATTCTTGCTAAGGCAAACATGTGGTGTCGAGTCGTTTCGATGGTTAACGAACGTTTTGATGATGCAAACCAAGGGGGTTGCATGGGATGAGTTAAGGACTCGCCTGCGGGAGAATCCATTGCGACCGGATGCGGCGGAGTTGGTTCGTTTGGCCGGGGATTTCATCGATTTTTCTATCTTGCCGGAGGCCGGTCTTGCGGGTGGTTGGGAGAATCAAGCCGCTGCAAGGGTTGCAGGAATTGGGCTAATCAAGCGATTGAAGATGGCTTGGAGACGTTTTCGCAGTTATTGGCCGCAGGGAGTGTCTGGAATAAGGGCTTTGGGGCAGTTTCCGGGGTATGTCATCGGAAGGTGGCAGGTTAGGCATCGAATGAAGAGGCGGGGGAGAGGAGGAGGGGAACTCTAGACGCCCATAGAGTTGAGCAGATTGGGCTGTAAGTCTTGCGGAATGGTTGGTTTCTTGTTACCTTCTTGAGGAAATGGGAGAGGTACCAGCCCAGGGTTGCTCCGAACTAGAGAAAGAGGATGGCTTGGTATGCCACAATTGAGTCGAGAAGAAGTGGAGCAACTGCTCCTTGATTGTTGCACGCAGTTAAATCAGATGCGTGCAGAGGGTGAGAAGTTAGAGATTTCCACCACTGCTACTTTGTTTGGCGAGGGTAGCCCGCTTGATTCGCTTGGCCTAGTGACGTTGATATTCGACGTAGAAGAGGCTTTGTCATCGAAAGGTGTTGAAGTGAACTTGAGCGATGCGCGAGCGATGTCGCGAGCACGTAGTCCTTATCGGTCCGTTGCATCGATGACGGACTTGATTTTGGAATTGAGTGCGGAACAAGGAACATGAGATCAGGCAGGCAGATATTCATATCGGGTTGCAGTCGCGGCTTAGGGTTAGCGCTGGTTGAGCATTACTTGGCAGCGGGTGACTTTGTCATCGGTTGTTCCCGTTCGGAGTGCTCGGTGACATCCGAGCGGTTTGCTCACTTCCAAGTTGACGTGACGGACTCGGCTGCGGTTTCACAGATGTTTCGTGAGATCAAGCAGCGGTTTGGACATTTGGATGCATTGCTGAACAATGCCGGTACAGCAGCGATGAGTCCGTTTGCATTGCAACCGGCGGCTGCTGCGAAGAAGGTCTTCGACTTGAATGTGCATGCGGTTTTTGGCATGACGGGTCAAGCGTTGCGATTGCTGCGATCTTCTTCTCACCCTCGGATAGTGAATTTCTCCACTGTTGCGGTTCCTTACCGTCTGGAGGGGGAAGCGGCTTATTCGGCAAGTAAAGCTGCGATTGAGCAGTGGTCGAGAGTCTTGGCTCATGAGTTAGGTGGGATGGGGATCACGGTAAACATGGTCGGGCCGAGTCCGATTCGAACGGAGCTATTGCGTGGGATATCCGAGGAGGCTCTGCGTAAGTTGATCGATCGCCAAGCGATACGGAAGTGGGCGACGCCCCAGGATGTGATCAACGTCGTCGATTTTTTCCTGCGTCCCGAGAGCGATATGATTACAGGTCAAGTGCTTTATTTGGGAGGTGCAGGGTGAGCATCAAGTGGTCGGAGTCGCTGCGACGCTTTTCGGACAAGGATTGTTTCGTCGGTGGGGCTCTGAATGAGTCTTGGACCTACGGGCGGTTAGCGGATCGAGTGGTTGAGTGCGTCGACCAGTTCCGAGCGGAGGGAATGCAACCTGGCTCAGTCGTTGCCTTTGCGGGTCAGTATACTGGCGACATGATCGCTTGTTTTTTAGCTCTCGCTGAGATGGGAACGGTAGCAGTTCCTCTTCCGGATGAGTCGAGTCCTCGGATTGACCGATTGATCGCGATTGCTCAAGCGACGCACCGAGTGACGCGTTGTACGGACGGCACGGGATTGCTGGTAGCTAAATTACCGATCGAGTCAACGGAATCGCATCCGCTTTATCAAAAATTGCGAGAAGCGGATCATTCAGGTTTAGTATTATTCACTTCTGGAACTACAGGCGATCCCAAGGCGGCAGTACAAGATTTAGATCGAATGCAGTTGCGCTATGCACAGCCGCGTGCTGCCGGGAAGATGTTAGCTTTCATGCACATGGACCATATCGGTGGTATGAATACGCTTTTGTTTTCGTTATCACATGGCGGTTCATTGATTGTACCGCAGACGAGAACGCCCCATGATGTAGCTCGAGCGATTCAAGAGCATCGTATTGAGACGTTGCCAGTCTCACCGACGTTTTTGAATTTGTTCTTGCTGTCGGGTGCTGTGGAGCAGTTTGATGTCACGTCGTTGCGTCGTATTACCTATGGCTCAGAGCCGATGCCCGAGAGTGTTTTAACGCAGTTGTCGAATAAGTTACCGGGTGTGGAATTGTTGCAGACTTATGGAACCACAGAACTGGGGATTCTCAAGTCGAAGTCCGAGAACAACCAATCTCTTTGGATGCGGCTTGGCGGGGAAGGGTACGAGACCAAAGTTGTTGATGGAAGGCTTTGGGTGAAAGCCCAAACGACGATGCTGGGATATTTGAATGCCCCGAGTGCCTTGGATGCTGATGGTTTCATGGATACAGGGGATGCGGTAGAGGTTCGAGGTGATTTATTCCGTATTCTTGGACGCAAGTCGGATTTCATCAATGTAGGTGGGACGAAAGTATCGCCGGTTGAAATCGAGAGTATCTTGTTGGAGATGCCATGTGTTCGCGAGGCGGCGATTGTGGCGAGACCTCACCCTTTGTTGGGTCAAGTCGTCGAAGCGAGGGTGGTGCTGAACGAGGGTGTTACGCAGGCTGAATTCAAGACGATGATGCGTAGTCATTGTTTGGGAAGAGTACCGACTGAAGCTATTCCGGCGAAGGTTACGATCGCAACGGGAGTGCTTGCGACCGACCGATTCAAGCGGGACCGATCTTAGTCGCTAACTTTCCGCGTCATTGTTAACGTGACCATGAGGATCCGAACGCAGTGGCGAAAGCTACGGTTTTTGGGTCATCGTTCGTGAGGGATGTTGAGTAGCTTTTGTTGGACTTAAGGCTGTTGTGAAGTTATTCTCCGATAGTTATCTAATTTGGAGTTTCAAGAGTTGTCGGGCGATTCAATCCTAAAAACCGTTGTCCTGCGTGCTCTGAATGCAGCATCCTTGCTCTTTGCATCTCCTTTAATTGGGCTTTGTCGGCTTGAGACGTTTGTTCGACCGGGTTCCCAGCGGATGTTTCTTAGCTGTGGGCAATTTTGCGCCTTGTTGCCGGGTTACATCGGGATGATTGTTCGTCGGGCATTTTACCAGGGAACGATTAAGCATTGTTCTTCCCGTTGTCATATCGGGTTTGGCGTTCTGATCTGCGATCGCGGAGCCTTTTTGGAGGATCACGTTTACGTCGGCAATTATGCGTTGTTAGGAGAAGCGGTATTGCGTCGAGGATGTTTGATAGGGAGTCGCTCAAGTGTTCTTAGTCAGGGTGAGCACCACGTGATGGATGATCAAGGACGTTGGACAACTTTGGCTCGTCCCAATCTTTTCTCGACGGAGGTTGGCGAGTATGCGTGGATTGGGGAGGGGGCGATCATCGCGGCTCCGGTAGGGCGTGGTGCGCAGGTGGCGGCGGGGACAGTGGTCGCGAGCAAGGTTCCCGATTATGTTATGGTTGCGGGCAATCCAGCACGCTTCGTGAAAAAATTGTATGAGTTACCGCAGGAATCCAAAGGGGATCCCGCAGACGAAAAATCTTCCTAACGGGATTTGAACCGATGAGCACCGAAACACCGCCCATGACAGAAAACGGAGCAGTCCCATCTTCGGTCATCAATTACCAGCATTGGATTGACTGGCTGAAATTTTTCGGGATGGCGATTGTTCTCGGGGGGCATACGGGAATGGATGACTTGATTGGCCCGAGGTTCAATCCAATCAATCCCAAGCAGTTGGGCGTGGCGTTTTTCGTCTTTATCACCGGCTATAGTTTAGCGAATCGCGGGGCGGCACCTCTGCAAACGTTCTTGCGACGTTATTCGCCTGTCTTCGTATATGGATTATTTCTTGCGCTGATTTTTAGTTGTTGTTCGTGGTGGATGCGGTCGGATCTTGCCGAATCGAATTACCTTCCTTTTATGGGAGGTTTGAATACGTTTTTCGAAAACGCATTTCCGGCGAATCCGTCAACGTGGTACATCGGAACGTACTTTCAGTTGCTGGTGATCTGGGCGTTGTTGCTTCGTCATGTAACGCCAAGTTGGAGTTGGTTCTTTGCATTGATGGTGCTTGAAATCACCGTGCGTTCGCTCTGGATGTGGTTCGGTCGAGACTTTAATGCGTACATGTCCTTCACGAGCTGGCTACCGGCATTGATGGCTGGGATGATATTGGGACGGGATCAAGTGGATCAGAGTACGGGTGCAAGGGCTTTTTCGCTGTCAGCGTTTTTGAGCAAGCCTGGGACGATGCTATTTGGAGGGATATTGTTTTTCGGATTTCTATTTTTCTGGACACAGCTGGTGCAGTCGTACGGAATTTCCAAGAAGAATCCATTTGGTCGAATCCCCACAGAGAGTCCGTTGCTGTCGATTGTCTTGACTTCGATGAGTGTAACTTTGTTGTATGTCGTATACACGACATCACTGCTGTCCTTTTTTTATCGAATTGAATGTCCGAGATGGGTGCGGTTCTTATCGCGTCACACACTCTGGGTGTTTTTGGCTCATATGCCGGTACGTGACATCGTTACCCCCCTTTACTATCCTTGGATTGAACCAGGTTGGATTCGCCAGTTTGTGAACTTCCTTGTTCTCTTTGTCGGCTTGGCGTGGACCTCTGAAGCTTTATCCAAATGGGTTCATTTGCCAGCGGTATGTAAGTTTCTTGAGACGAAAGTGCTTGGACTCTTGGGTCAGAAAGAGCACGCGTAAGAGAAAACATTTTTGCGGATTCGAGGCATTGCTCGGCTGATATCAGGGTAATGGTGGTATCAGGGTAATGGTGGTATCAGGGTAGTGGTTTCCGTGCGTTTATGGGTTGGCGAGTAGATCGCGTATGACGTTCCCGTGGACATCGGTAAGTCTACGTTCAATTCCGTTGTGATAGAAAGTAAGCCTTTCGTGGTCGATGCCTAGCAGATGAAGTGCAGTGGCGTGCAAGTCGTAGCAGTAGGTTGGGTTCTCGGCGGCTTGGAAGCCGATTGGATCGCTGGATCCATAGGAGGTGCCACCACGTATGCCACCTCCGGCCATCCAAGCGGTAAATGAACCTGGATTATGATCGCGGCCTTTTTGTTCTCCTTGCATGAAGGGTTGTCGACCGAATTCGGTGGTGCAAATCACGAGGGTCGAGTCGAGCATTCCACGAGACTTGAGATCTTCAAGGAGGGCTGCGGTGCCTGTATCGAGGATGCGTCCCCAGTATCCATGATCTCGCACGATGTCTTCGTGCGAATCCCAGTTGGGGCGAATGGCTTTTTGGGAGGTGTTTTCAGCTCCACAGTAGATTTGAACGAATCGAACACCTCGTTCGACGAGTCGACGTGCCAGCAAACATTGTTTTCCGAAAGGGCCAATATCTTTGTCATCGATAGCGTAATTGGCATGAGTTGTAGCGGACTCTTGATTGAGATCGATGACTTCAGGGACGCTGACTTGCAGTTTTCCGGCGAGTTCAAAGGAGGCTATTCTTGCCTCGAGCATGGAGTCTCCTGGACGTTCCTGAGCGTGCCGTTGATTCCATTGTTGCAATAGTTTCATTCCTTGCGATTGTGCACTTTGTTCGATCGGCTCAGCGGGGAAGAGGTCGCGGATGATCTCGTTGCCATTTCCAATTTCCATGATGGTTCCTTGGTGCATGGCAGGTAGGAAGCCCGAACCCCAATTGATGATGCCGCCGGGTGGGAGTCCTCTAGGATCGGGGAGCACGACAAATTCGGGAAGGTTTTCTGATTCGCTACCTAGGGCGTAGGTGACCCAAGAGCCCATGGAGGGGAATCCGGGTTGAATGAAGCCACTATTCATCATGAACATGGCGGGGCCGTGCAGAGCGGATTTGCTTTGCATGGAGTAGATGAAAGCCAAATCGTCTACGTGCTGGGCGAGATTTGGAAAAAGATCGGAGATCCAACGACCTGATTGCCCGTGTTGTTTGAATGGCCAGAAGCTTTTCGCGTGTTTACCGGCGACACCGGCAAAGGTTTGTTTACCAAGTTCCGAGTCAAAGGGAGTCCCGTGCAATCGTTCTAGTTCGGGTTTGTAATCCCAGGTATCTACATGGCTCATTCCGCCGGGGCAGAAGATCTCGATGACATGCTTTGCACGAGGAGGGTGGTGAGGTTCTCTTTTGTTCAAGAGATGTTCCACCGCATGGGAATCGTCGTTTCGAAGTAGGTTGCTAAGGGCATAGATTCCCAATCCGGAACCGGCATTTTTTAGCCAAGTTCTACGCGAATCGGGTGAAAGGGTTGCGGAGTTATTCAATCTGTTCTTAGTCGACATAGATGAACTCGTTGGTATTGAATAGGACTCGACAAAGCTCAGGCAATCCAGCATCATGGATGAGTTGGGAAGCACTCTGGATTTCTACTTGGGTTGCTCGGCGTCCGAGCGCGATACAAATCGCTTGTTCGGATTGAAGTTCGGCGTTGTTAGGATATTCGCGTTGCAATCGTTGCGCAAAGAGGCTGCATTGCTGTAGGATCAAAGCGTTATTGAGAGTAGCAAGTGCTTGGATGGCGGTGGTTGTCGTATTTCGAACCGGGGTGAGGGTGGCTGGATTTGGGCAATCGAGACTTGTTAAGAACGGATGGGGTGTGGTTCTTACGACGAATCGGTAGATACTACGGCGGAGCATGTCGGGGGTAGAAAAGACTCGGTGTTTGTAGACGGGGGCGTACTCTTCTTGGTAATCGAAATCTCGGTACCCTGGTCCATGCATATTTCGAACCATTGCATCGGAGACAAAGAGGATCGTATCGCGAAGGGATTCGGCATCTAGGCGTCGTGGGTTTTGACGCCAAATGAAATGGTTAGCCGAGTCGAAGGCTTCTGCGGGATTTTCGTGACCTAACGAACTGCGTTGGTAGGCTTCGGAGAGGAGGATAAGGCGATGCAATCGTTTGATTGACCAGTCGGATTGGATCAATTGGTTTGCGAGCCAGTCGAGTAAATCGGGGTGGGATGGAAGCGAGCCACCGAGACCGAAATCGCTAGGAGTGCTGACGATTCCTCTTCCGAAGTGATAGTGCCAGAGTCGATTGGCAATCACACGTGCGGGGAGTGGATTGTCGGGACTGCAGAGCCATGTAGCGAGGGCAAGTCGGCGCTGTGCATCGGGAGTGTGTTGGTCAAGTTGTTCAAGTTCGTGAAGTTTTGGTCCAACGCAAGAGAGCACTCCGGGTCGGACGACTTCGCGAGGGTCTTCGGCATTTCCGCGGTGTAGGCGGTGGATGGGTGTGGGGGGCTCGGTCAGTACTCCATACACGCGACGTGGCGCGGGTAGTTGGTCCAACTCTTGTTGTAGTTGTTTGGATTGCTCGCGTAGGATGGCGATACGTTCTGTAATCGCTTTGGATGGTGATTGTTGTATGGATGCAATCGAGGGATTCATGAAACAAACTTGATCGTGTCCGATGCTGTTACCTGCGTCGGTAGCGATCAATGTGAGGTATGCGTCTTGTTTGGTAAGGTCGATTCGAATGGATTGCGGTCCGTCGTCTCGGCCGAGACCGAGGTATTTGAAGACGATTTGACCATCGAGCAAGACAAAAACGTCGGCGCCGTTTTTTGGAGTTTGACCGAAATACCCGACTTGCGAGGTGAAGGTAAAGGAAGTCGGCTCAGAGGATGGGTTTGCCGATTGAGGGGCCGATTTGTGAGCGGTCAGCAGTTTGTCGTAGGGGAGGTGAAAAGTGATACCGGCGTTTGCGTGCAGGGATAGCATGCTAAAGCCGGGTGGGGCGTAGTCGACATTGTTCAAGCTGGTAGAGAACTGGGAATTGACAGGACCGTTGCGGATGGCATCCCAAGCTTTTGAATCGGTTGCAGGAATATCGGCGGCTTGGATACCCGATTGAGAGATGGCGAGTTGGCGGAGAGCTCCTCCGTCGGGGATAAACACCGCATCGACCCAAGGGTTCTTGGGTTGGTTAAGTCTGTTCGGGACGACATCCGCGAGAAATCCGCGTTTCTCGTTTGGTGCTAGTGCATTTCCGGAGTTCGGATCGATTCCTTGTCCGGGAACACCATTGCCTGATCCGTCCCCACCTCCGACGATATCTGCGAGTGAGAGACCGTGAGTGAGTTGCGATAGTTCTTGGTCGATGGATTGTTTGCGATTTTTTAGATCGGATTTTTGGTGTTCGATTGCAGATGATTCTTCGGCGGATACGATTCGGTCGCCACGTTTGACGCCGGAGAAGATGGCAGCCAGAGAGTAGTATTCTTGTTGTTGAATTGGGTCTAGTTTGTGGTCGTGACACCGCGCGCAGTGGAGGGTAACTCCGCAGATGCTTGTCATGACTTGTGCGAGCATATCATCGAGGTCATCGGCGCGAGCGAGTCGCTTGATGACGGGGCTTGGGGTTTCCACTTGGCCTACAAAGTCCCAGGGGCCGACGGCGAGAAAGCTTGAGGCGATTGTTGATTCGGGTGTCGCGTCGGGTAGGACATCCCCTGCGATTTGATCGCGGATGAATTGGTTGTAAGGAAGATCCTTGTTAAGGGCATCGATGACCCAGTCACGGTATCGCCAAGCGTTATCACGACGTTGGTCGCGTTCGAAGCCGTGGGTATCGGCATAATGGGAGATATCGAGCCAGTGTCTAGCCCAACGTTCGCCGTAATGGGGGGAAGCGAGGGTGCGATCCACGAGTCGTTCCCAAGCGTCGTGGGATGTGTCCGTAAGAAATTGTTCGACTTCGTCGGGGGTTGGGGGGAGTCCAAGCAGATCGAAGTAAAGTCTACGGATAAGGACTTCGCGATTCGCTTTTGCAACGGGAATGATACCTTCGTTTGCGAGTTGGGCGTTCAAGAATCGATCGATAGGGTTTGATTCATCTGCAGGGGTGTGGTTGAGGGGTGGAGGGGATGGAGATGAGAGGGGGAGCCAAGCCCAGTGATCGCGTTTTGGATCGGGTAGGGGGGCGTTGGTCCAGGGAGCTTGGGCATCGATAAATTGTTTAAGGGTCTCGATTTGATCGGAGTTTAAAGGAGAGCCGTTGGGGGGCATGCGCGAGTCATCTTTTGCTGAGACTCTGGAGATCAGCATGCTCTCGGAGCTCTGGCCTAATTGGATCGCCTTTCCCGAGTCACCGCCGGCTACTAGAGCATCTTTGTGATCGAGTCGCAGACCACCTTCTTGGGTAGTTTCTCCGTGGCATTCGAAGCAGCGATCACGCAGGAGGGTACGAGCAGCGCGTTCGATTTCGGAGAGAGTTGTGGAGTCCTGTGCGAGTGCTGTTGGCAGCAACATCGGCACTAGGAGTAGGCCGGGGATGGACCAGGGAAGTGCATGGGGATTGGTGCGGTACATGGCAGGGAGTTTCGTTGGAAGCCGGCAAAAACAGCACGGTTTGGGTATAGCACGGTTTGAGTATAGCACGGTTTGAGTATAGCACAGCGATTGGAAACACAGAGCCACAGAGTTCACAGAGAGATGAGCGTGCAGAGGATCATGTGTTTGGGATTGAAATTACGATAGGTTGTCGTCGTTTATTCGTGGAGGATGTGCGATGGACTTAAGAGATCGCTTGCTGATGTAGGTTTTTGTTTGTGGCAAGGATCGGCAAGAAAGATAGGGCAATGAGCGCGGAGGCGGCGCCGAGAAGTAGTGCAGGATTAGAGCCGTATTGATGCCAAATCCAACCTGTTAAGATGCTAGAAACGAGAGAAACAAGCCCTGTAAGAGCGTAGAAGACTCCCATGGCCGTGCCACGGCTAAATTCCGGCGCTACATCCGCGATGAGGGCTTTGCCAACTCCATCAGTCAACGCAATGTACACTCCGTAGAACGCTAGCAGAACCCAAACGGCAATGGAATTCGAGGGCGAACAGACTGCAAACCCTGCATAGACCGCTGCATAGATGAACCATCCCGTGCCGATCAATGCCCAACGCCCAATGCGATCGCTAAGAAGGCCAATCGGGTAGCTTAACGCTGCATAGAGAACATTGTATACAGCATACGCAAGCACGACCGCCCAAGGACTGAATCCTAGCTCTTGGACTCGCAACAATAAAAACGTGTCACTGCTATTGGCAAACGCAAATAACAACAGGATTCCAACAACCACCCAGTAACTTCTCGGAAGGGACTTGATCTTTGAAAGAATCGTTTCTTTCGCAAGATCGGATTTCACCGATCGGTCGGATGCATCGTTCGATTGTTTCTGCGGATTAGGGTCCTTCACGAGAAACGTCAAAATCCACGAAGCTAGTCCCAACACAGCAGAGAGCAAGAAGACTTGTCGAAAGACCGAGGCGGAAAGAGTCTGTGGATTGGATGGTGTGGAGTCCGAGGGAGAGCCGGTGAGGTACCACAAGAGAAACGCTGCAATCAACACGCCGACGAGTGCGCCTGCGGTATCGAGTGCGCGATGCAACCCGAAGGCTTGGCCCCGCTGATGGGCTTGGACGGAGTCAACGATGAGTGCATCGCGCGGCGCGCCGCGCAGTCCTTTTCCAAATCGATCCATCATGCGTCCGGAGAAAATCACAACCCACGAGGACGCAAAGGCGATGATGGTCTTCCCAATCAGTGGTAATCCATATCCCCAGTGGAGCCATCGTGTGCGACTAGTGCGTGCCTTGGAACGGTCGCTTTGAATTCCTGCGTAGGCTGACATGAGTGAAACGAGCAGGACGGCT
Organism: Pirellula sp.; assembly: GCA_044344575.1. Classification (GTDB taxonomy): domain Bacteria; phylum Planctomycetota; class Planctomycetia; order Pirellulales; family Pirellulaceae; genus JBKCUI01. The sequence continues at coordinate 11,094 of JBIJCS010000037.1, forward strand.
GCGCCTTCCATCGCACCTAGCTGGATTTCGTTTGCTCCGAGGACACCGACGACGAACAAAGGGAGCAACGGATACATCATCTCGCTGGAGATGTCTGCGAAGAACGAGACGAAGCATAGGAGCCAGACGTTTGCAGGAAGTTTGCGTTGGGGGCGGGTAGGATCAATGGTTTGGGACTGTTGATGCAATGTCATTGAGAGAAGAGGCCCATACTGTTCGTGAGGAATCCTGGTGGGGTGCAACGGTTATTTTTTGAGGAGCATTGCAACGCGAAAGCCCATAGCGAGTTTATAGCTTCGGTGTTCCCAATCTCTAGCGTCCGCCCGACACAATTCGGCTTCTACATACCAATTGCCGCCACGGTAGATGCGCAAGTCCGTTTTGTTGAACGCTGTGGCTTGGTCGTCGGTTTCTTGTTCGGGAAAAGGATAGGAGTCAAGACACCATTCACTCACGTTTCCGTGCATGTCGTAAAGTCCCCAAGCATTGCGTTTCTTTTTGCCGACGGGGTGAGTAAGCCCTAGGCTGTTATCCCGGAACCAAGCAAACTCGGCTAAGTGTTTTGGGTTATCACCGAAGCTGTAGGGATCACGCGATCCAGCTCGGCAGGCGTACTCCCATTGGATTTCGGTTGGCAGGGTGTAGTATCTGCCTGCTTCGACTTCTTGAGGACGTTCGGACAAGCGGCGGCAGAACTCTATGGCATGATCCCATGACACATTTTCGACGGGATAATTTAAGTGAGCGAGGAAATTGATGGCATGTCCTGTATGGTCTCGGATTGCGATGCGATCACCACGGAAGTAACTGGGATTTTCTCCCATGATCGTTTCGTATTGCGCTTGGGTAACTTCGTAGGTCCCGATGTAAAACGAATCTACCTTTGTCATGCGTTTTTGACGGGAGTAAGCATAAAAATCGTCCTCATCGGATGGTGGACCGATTTGGACAGTCCCTGCTGGAATCCGCACGAAAGACATCCCGATACTATTGGTGACCTTGTTGGGGGCGAGAATGTTGAAGCCCCAGCCGATGCTGAAAAGGACAAAGCCGAGTAGCGTCAGGAAGCTTAGCAGTACCCATTTGATCATCGCAAGGCTCCTGTTCGGCCTTCATTTTAGGGGTGAATAGTTGAAAATGCTACCAATATTGCTTGAGGAATGGGTGGAGTTCTAAAGGGTATGAATCAATCGCGTTCAGGAGTGGTTGCCATAACGAGGTAGGGGATTGGGGATCTGCGTTGCTTTGAGCAGGGTTTGAGGTGAAGGTTGCATGGAAAGGTACCCAGGTCAGCGCGGGGGTGATTCCTACAGCTAGTTTTCCGTAGTGATCGCCCGGGTTGAGGAAGTTACGAGGTGTCGTCGTGCAGCTAGCGAGCAGGTGCAACGGAGATACGGTGGGGAGTGAGGCGCAAGCGGATTGCCATTCTTTGAAGATCGAGAGATCGGGAGTCGACGCTCGGGAGTCTGTGCCGAGCAAGACAGGGATTCCGGCTTGTTGAAGTTCGTTCCAGGGATAGGTGGCGTGACCGAAGTGTCGATGGGTTCGCGGACAGTAGACGGTTGCGAATGTTTTGGGAGATTGCTTGAGAATCTCTATGTCAGACTTGTTGAGATAGTTGCCATGCGCGAGAATGGTTTTAGGGGCATTTGCCAGTTGCCTTAGGATGTCTTGAATGGTTCCGATATGACTTCGGTGGGAGTCTTCTAGGTAGGGTGAAATCCAGGGCTCGAAGGGGCCTGAGCGTTGTTGGGTCCAGAGTAGTTCTTCGGTGGATTCTGCGAGGTGCATGGAGATCCAGCTGTTGTTCTCGTGTGCGAACCGGACGGCTTGTGCAATGATTTGGGTCGAAGCGGTGTATGGAGCATGGGGAGCGAGGCAATACGTTTGCCGATGCAGGAGTTTGTTTTGGGGATTGGTGGGCCATTCCGAGAGGCATTGTTGTGCGAAGTCCCAAGTTTCTCTTGCGCGTTTCTCCGAGACGTCAACGAGTTCAAAGGCGGGAACGACAGTGATTCCGATTGGGCCGAGTTCCGCGTTCGCTTGGGAGATCCAATTCGAATCCCAAGGAGCAGTGACATTATCGATCACGAAGCGGGTGCCAGTGTGATAAGCTTCTTGGACTCCTCGCAGGTAGGTTTGCCTTCGCAGTTCCGTCGGATGGTCGGGTAGAGCAGCCGCCAGGGCGCGGCGATGTTTGATAACGGCGGCCAGCCAGTCGACGATTGAGCCGTTTGCAGGAACGGGAATTGGGGAATTCAGGTCACTGAATTCGAAGTGTGTATGAGCGTTGATCAGGCCGGGTAGGATCGCGCCCGATCCGAGATGGATCTTTGGAAGAGAGTTGAATTGTGCTGGAAGATCTTGTCCGAGGAATTCGATGCAATTGTTGTGGATCACGAGCCAGCCGTTGGAGATCGCAGGGGATTCACAAGGCACGATCCAATCGCAAGTGCAGGCAAAGGACAACACGTTTTACCCTTTGAGTTACCCTTTAAGTTACGCTTCGAGTTTCTATTCGAGCGATTGCAAGTCGCTCGAATTTGTAATCCAGAGAGAGAGATGGAAGATTTCCAAGACGCGGCAACTGCTATGCCAAGTTTTCTACTTCGTAGCCTTTGCGGTACTTTCGACGAAGCAACGCGTTGGCTTGCTCGAAGTTTGGAATTTCCATCTTCTCCGCGTTCCAAAGGAGTTCGTTACCTGGGAATCGATTGGCGAGGGTCCCGAGCAGCACGGCTTCTGTCAGTGGACCGGCGTATCCGAAGTGAGCAGTTGTGGGAGCACCACCCAAGCAAGCGTCCACGAAGAGGTGGTAATGGTTTCCATCTGGAGCGGGATCGATTTTGTAGTCCGAGAAGGACTTGGCAGGTAGCAACATTGGCATTGCGACGTGGGGCAGAAGGATCGCACCTTTTTCTCCGAGGAAGAGAGAGCCTTGGTCGGGCAGTCCGATTCGTTTGCCATCGGCTCCTTCGAGGGGCCAATTGCTCGTGTCAGGCATTTTGCCGCCATCACTCCACGTGAGAATGAAGTCAGGAGTGGTGAATGGGGAGGCTGGGAATGTGTAGCGGGTATGGTTTTGCATACCGAAGGATTTCTTGGGTGCTGCGGAGCTACTGGAGATAACTCGGGATGGGTTTCCCAGTTTTAGAGCGGAGAAGACAGGGTCGAGGATATGGATTGCCATATCTCCCATGGTCCCGCAACCATAGTCATACCATTTGCGCCAGTTCCCTGGGTGGAAGTGTCCTTGGGCGTAGGGTCGTTCGGGTGCGGTGCCGAGCCAAAGATCCCATTGAAGGTTTTCGGGGACTGGTGTTGGTTCAGGATCTGGGCCTTCGTATCCCCAGGTTTTGTTGCTCCAAGAGTGGGTTTCACGAATCTTTCCGATGACGCCACTTTGAACAAGTTTTACAGCGGTGCGATATGCGCTTGCCGAGTGGATTTGTGTTCCCATTTGGGTGACAACTTTGTTCTTTTCCGAGACGAGTCGGAGTTGTCGTGATTCGTAGACATCGTGTGTCAATGGTTTTTGGCAATAGACATGTTTACCGTAGTTCATCGCGGTCATTGCTGCGGGAGCGTGGGTGTGGTCTGGAGTGGAGACCGATACGGCATCGATTTCGTTTGCAATTTCCGCGAACATTTTTCGGAAGTCGGAGAATCGTTTTGCGTTGGGATGGCGTTGTGCGGCTGCTGCGAGGTTATTGGAATCGACATCGCAGAGGGCGACGACATCGACTTTTGGGTGGGAGCTGAGAGACCCAAGGTCTGCAGCTCCCATGCCACCGACGCCGATGCTTGCGAGGCGAAGTCTTTGATCGTTTTTGTTTGCGGCTTTTAATCCGCCGACGGTGTTTGAAGCTGCGATAAGAGCGGCGGAGTTGGAGAGGAATAAGCGTCGGGATTGGCTCATGGGTGGGGCTCCTAAAGAGGTGAGGAAATGGAGGGTGTTTTGCAAAGGCCAGAGCGAAAGTGGAGTGCGCAAGGGAATGCGTTATCCTTGGAAATCGTTCCGGGTGCGATGCGGTGATTGTGCTGATAGTGTACCTTAAGGATGGCCCTCGTTGGTGCGTTGGTTAGGAAGAAACGAATTTCTGTCTGCCGATGTGCATGGTGCCCGATGTGCATGGTGCCCGATGTGCATGGTGCCCGATGTGCATGGGTGCGAGGCTCTGGCGGTGTTAGAGTCGTTCTGGTGCTGAGGGCCGTCACTTTTACGAATGACTAAGCGTTTGGGAGAGAGTTTTTATGGCACAGAGTCGCAAGAGTGCGGAGCGGCATAAGGGGAGCGTTCGGTACGACCATACGGGGCGTGTTGTATTGGTTACGGGTGGGAGTAACGGAATTGGCTTGGCGATATGTCGGGGGTTTTCGAATGCGGGAGCGATGGTAGTGTGTGCGGATATCACCGAGTATCCGGATTTGAATGATGAGAGGGTACGGTTTATTCGGACGGATGTAGCTGACGAGGTTGCTTGTCAGCGCGCTGTGGAGTTTGCTGTCGGGACCTTTGGTGGATTGGATGTGTTGGTCAACAACGCAGCGATTCAGCCTGCGAGTTCGTATGTGCCGGTCGAGTCGTTGCAATCCGCCGATGTTGTTAAGATGGTTGGGATTAATTTTTTGGGGTATACCTGGATGGCGAAGTACGCATTGCCAGTGATGCGTCATCAGGGATCTGGTGTAGTGATCAACATCGGAAGTGGCCAAGCGCATCGCACGACGCGAGGTGTTTCGATTTATGGGCCGATCAAAGCTGCGAATTT
>JBIJCS010000407.1:0-4723 GCA_044344575.1 Pirellula sp.
TACGGATGGTGTTGATCGCCAAATCCCGGATCGAGGAGGTCGGTGCATTCATCAGAGTGTATTCCTTTCAGGAAGTTGCTTGCGAAAGAGTAGCTTTGAAGAGGATTTTCTGCTCCGGAAGATAACGGTTTCCCGCGTTCTGTGCAATTGCACCCGTAGGACACAAGGTCGCTAAGTCTCTGTTAAGAAACGACTTAAGGCTACTTGCCCGCCGCCCAGACGATGCCCCGAACGACCGTTGCGAGAAAGACTGGGTCGGTAAAGGTGTCATTGGAGTGCCCGTACGTGGTCCCAAAGACCCGTCCTTTACCAAAAGTGTTTGTCCAGAAAACAGGTTGAACCTCGCCCGTCTTCTCGCTCTTGCTCGTCGCTAACACCTTGGTGTTCGGCCATACCTTTTCGACAATGTAAAGTTCATCCATCGGAGTCTTGTACCCTTGTGGAATACCTTTCGTTATTGGATGTTCTATGTCGCTGACTTCCACTGCATAGCGACTTTGATGCTCGTGATGCCTGCTGGTTACCCCAAGAAACTCACGCCAATCGTCGATCTTGGCTGACCTATACGTGTGCATCGCGCAGTGGATTACAACCGCTGCAACGCCATTGCGGTGTACCTCGGTAATTTTGCGAATGTACTCTGCGTCATCGGTGTCAGCGAAACACTCGTTATGCACGACGACATCAAATCCTTCGGCCCAGTTGGGGCGATCGTAAAGATCAATCTTGGCTCGCGTACCTTTACCCCCTTCAAAAACAATGGTCCATTCAATCTCGACACCCTGCTCCTTGGCGGCCAATTGCATCGCCTTGGTCTGGTAGTCGTAGTCGTGACAGCATCCACCTGTGACTACGAGCACTTTGATCGGTTCCGCTGCCTGGACGTGCCTGACGCCACCTCCTAGCCCCACAACAAGTGCCACGCAAAGAGAAAAAAAGAAGGTGGTAAGAGATGATAAACTGCGATGCATCAATTGGAGCCTTTCCAGCGTTTACACAAGCGATCGTGATGTCGAACTATAGATTTGTTCTTGATGGGCTTTTGGGAGTATGTCGGATCAAGGAGCAAAGTTCAATTCCCCTAACTCGACTTCCAATGCAATCGACATGGCATCCCGTTCGCAAACAATCGTAACTCGTTGACCCGCCGGTGTGTCTCGGATCGTATCAATCGCTTGCTCAACCGTCGTGATTTCTTCGCCGCCGATGGAAAGGACTCGATCGCCAGGAGCTAAACCCGCTTTCGCAGCCGGCGAATCGGGCAAAACCGCACGAATGACTACTCCAGCGGTCGTGGCCGGATCTGTGCCACCGTCGGTCGAGTATGACGATCCAGAGACAATCTGTGGAACCATCTCAACCCCCATCCAGCCTCGGCGTACTCGCCCATGTTCCAAAAACTGCTCGTAGACTTCCTTCGCAAGTCGAGAAGGAATTGCGAAACTAACACCGCGATACGATTCGCCGATGATGGCGGTCGTAATACCGATGACCTCACCTCGACCATTGACCAATGGTCCACCGGAGTTTCCTGGGTTTACCGCGACGTCTGTCTGCATCAAATCGGAATAACGAGACGAAATCCGCTCTCTGGACCGTCGGTACTGCGGATTCGCATTCAAGTCCACTCGATGCTTGCCGCTCAATATCCCAAAGGAAATAGAACCCGTCAGCCCAAATGGACTCCCCACGGCCCACACCGGTGAGCCAACTTGCGCCTCGTCACTATCACCCCAGGAAATCGGAATCAGATCCGTCGCATCCACTTGAAGCAGTGCCAAGTCTGTCGTGCGATCAACCCCAATGATTTCTGCAGGTAGCACGCGTTGATCGGGCAAGTATACCGTGACCTCAACACCACCCTCAAGCACATGGTGGTTGGTCAGAATGTGCCCTCGCTCACTGACGATGATCCCACTTCCTTGACCGGTCGTCATTCGCATTCCTAGGTCATCTTCGGAAACTCTACGCGTTTCGCGATTGGGACCCGTCTTGGGCATCATATCAATCGGTTTACGCATTAACTCCGACGATAAAGCTTGCTTGTTCGAAATGGTGATGTGAACCACACTCGGATTTACTCGCTTGTTGACCAACTCGGAAACTTGTGCCAACCCGTCCCATGAGACCCTTGCAAGTTGCTCCGAGGATTCTTCGTACTGCGCTCGCAAAAAACCTCGTTGCCATGAGTACCTCGATGATTCAAGCATCGGTGGCAAAAGAAAGCGCAGGCAGACAAGAAGAACTAAGACGACTACCAAACTCAGCAAGGTCGAAACAAACAAGTGTTTCAGAGAAGGTTGTGATGCGGGTTGGTTGTTGGGTGCGGGTTGGTTGTTGGGTGGAGGCTCACTGATGTCCGACGGGGCAGAAGGACTAGGAGCCTGGTCGGAATTGAGAGTTTCCATCGAATCGTCGGATGCAAACATGTTCCATCGAACTCGCAAGGGACCGAATCAGTTACAGTTCGAAACAATACCACTTTGCATTGGAACCTCCAGAAGATCGCACGACAAGCAAATTTTTTGAAAGAGCCGGCAACGCCCTGTACTTTCCTTCCGGAAGCTGTGAGGTCCACGTCGGAGCGAACCCTTGTTTCGTAGCTGGCAAAACCCACATTTTCCCATTGATCCCAACCAGAAGTAAGTCGGTGGAATCCTGCGAGCCTTTGACTCCGATTACATGGCAGATCGGCATTCCTGCTTCTGACCAAATCGTCTCGCCTGTCTTGGCATCGACGCAACGGAAACTGGGCCAGCCTCCGTCTTCGCGTCCATCGGTTCCGAAAAGCATATTTGAAACAGCAATCGGAGTCGCGTACTGGCTAGAAATAGAATCCCCTTTCGCGATGACATCTACGTCAGAGGAGACCTTTGCCCCAGTAGCTTTGGGGCCAACCAGTAAAAAACCAATTCCGTAACTAGAAGTCAAAAATAGGTTGCCGTCCTCCGTGACCACGGGCGTCGCCGCATTCACCGTCGGGCCACGTTGGCCAAATGGTAATTGCCAAAGTACCCTCCCCGTTTTCGGCTCCAGTCCATAGGTGGTCAATCGTGTGGGGACAACGACGGTTTCGGACTGTTCGCCCTTGCCAGCCCAGAGGATAGGGGATGCATAGCTGGCATCCGCATCGGTTGCACTCCATTGAGTTTTTCCATCCAAAATGGATACCGATACCACTCCTCCCTTCTTGCGCCCTCCCACGTTTACGATGATAGACGCCCCCACGATCAATGGAGTACTCCCAGCCCCAAAATAACCATCCTCTGCGCCGAACTCTTTTCGAAGTTCACGCGACCATCGCACGGTGCCGTCTTTGCGTTCTACGCAAGCCAACAGGCCACCGGCACTGTAGATAACAATGCAATCGTCCGTCATGACCGGAACACATCGTGGCCCGGTATCGCTATCAACCCCTTGGCGATACGTCGCCGGAAATTCTCTCTGCCATTGCACCTTACCATCTTCCATCGAGACATATCGCAAAACATCTTGGCTTGCGTCGCGTTGATACAAGACTGCCCTGCCGTCTGAGATTGCTGCACCCGCGTAACCTTGGCCCGCATCGATCTCCCAACGCAATTTGGGACTGCTCTTCGAGCTGGATAGCCTCAATTGCGCTCCTTCGCTTGCATACCCGTCTCGCTTCGGGCCGAGCAATCCAGGCCATTGAGCTTGAGCCGCAGTCCCAGCAACACTCAGTCCTGTAACACTCAATGCCAAGCAAGCCGTCAGCAACCGACGAAGCGAATTTTGATTACGCATCGATCCAACCCTCCACACGTTTGGTTTCATCAACAGGTTTATAGCAATCGACGCACCGCGTTCTCGGAACGTAAGTACGCATTGTCGGCTTATCTCCGCACGGCTTACCGAGTTTGTTCATTCTCGAGCAAGTCAGCATCTACCAGCGAAGCAGGGCTGTTCCCCAAGTCAATCCGGCCCCAAATCCACACAGCATTACCAAGCTACCACGTTTTAGTTTCCCTTGCTTGACCGCTTCGTCGAGAGCCAAAGGAACGCTCGCTGCAGAAGTGTTTCCGTATCGATCCAAGTTAACCACCACTTTTTCCGGTGCGATCCCGAAGTCGCTCAGCGCTGCATCGATAATCCGCACGTTGGCTTGGTGCAAAACGACCAAGTCCACTTGGTCAATAGAGTATCCGGCGGCGGCAAGTACATCGCGGCAGCTCTCAGCCACACATCGCACGGCCCACTTGAAAACGTTGCGACCATCCATTTGCATGAACTGACGACCTGCTAACAGATTCTGTGCATTGAGCGGCTCTCGGGACCCACCTCCTGGAATACATAAAACCTCTGCATTTCCCTCGGCACCAAGGGTCGAGGCAAGTATGCCCTGGCCTGGTTCGTCAGCAGGTTGCAGCAATACGGCTCCCGCGCCATCGCCAAACAACGGATAGGTCTTGATGTCGGCTGGATTGACCGTTCGACTCATCACTTCGCTACCAACCAACAACGCGCTCTTTGCTGCGCCAGTAGCGACAAACTGTGAAGCAACAATCAGCCCGTAGAGAAATCCTGAACAAGCTGCATTCAGATCCATCGCTGGAGCGACGCACCCCAATCTTTGTTGCAGAACGCATGCGGTTGACGGAGTCATAAAGTCTTGGGTGATCGTGGCCACCAAAACGAGATCGACTTCGCTCGCTTGAACACCCGCTCGATGCAAACAATCGACTGCCGCTCCGTATGCAAGGTC
>JBIJCS010000409.1:0-4711 GCA_044344575.1 Pirellula sp.
TCCCATCGTAAGTACCCGCGCACTCGAATGGGTAGGATACGCTCTCGGTATCAATACCCCAGGAAACGACTCCAATGCCTGACTGAGCATCATCAAGTTCGCTTGCTCCTGTGAAAAACTCAACTCATGTTTCAGCGATCTCGCCAATTGTGAGACAATCTCTCGCGGCCTCCAAACCGCGAACTCCGGCAATCGTTCAGCTAAAGAAGCCAATCCAGCAAGCACCTCCAAGTCCTCATAGATCTTTGGACGAATGTTCTCATGCTGGACCTTCACCACAACCTGAGTCCCATCCAAAAGCTTCGCGCGATGTGCCTGGCCTATCGACGCGGAAGCCATCGCTATGGGCTCGAACTCAGAAAATAATTCCCCTAACGACTTGCCGAGTTCACCCTCCACCAGCTTCTCTACCGCCGAAAATGGATCCGCCGGAACATGCGATTGCAACAACTGCAATTCGCCCGCCAACTCACTACCCACCAAATCCGGCCTCAACGATAAAACCTGCCCAAGCTTGATAAAGGTCGGCCCAAGATCCGTTAACGCCATCCGTATCCGCGCTGCACGCGTATAACTCGCCAACGGCACACCCTGATCATCCTTGATCCAATCCCGCACCATCTCCAGCGGCAAACGACTCATCCAGTCTGCCAAACCGTAACGTCGCAAAATCAAGATGATTTCACGCCATCGTTTGAGATTTCGATAATACCTAGGCAGCGATGTTATTCTCATCGAACAGGAGGTACCGGTGGCACTGGAGGCTGAGGAACTTGCCCACCACTAGGCAAACCCCCTTGTGATTTTAACTTTTCAACCTGCGACTCCGCGGTCGACTTCAGCGATTCGAAATCAAGCTCCCCAACAACAAGCGAATCATCCATCGGCTCATTCTCCCAAACTTCCTCGCTCCAACGCGCCTTCACCAAATTACCTTGGTAACGAAACTGCATCTCCGCAATCGATGGATAAAGCTGTTGTCGAAACGAGTCTCCCAACTGCGCTGGCAAATCATGCTTCTGATACAACAACCGTCCGGTTCGCACGTCGACCAAGGCTAAACTCGTAAAGTTCATTGTCATTCCACGAACATTCGCCAAGTTCAAGTTACGCAGAAATACCGCAGCAGGCGATTCGCGATTTTGACTCAATGGAAACATGAAATGCTTGACCGGTAAACTCTTGTCCCAAGCTAACGAGCCATCCTTCAAATTCAAAGCAAACACCCGTCCGGCACAACCCGCCACCGTCGGATCTGTACGCATCTGAGGTGCCACAACCACGCGCTCAAGCTCCATGGAACCCGCATAAGGTAACACCAACGCAATGTCTCCAAAAACCTGTGCAGTGATGCTGCTAAACTTCCCCTCCACATCCACCTTCTGAATCACCTCCTGCCCAGTTTTCGCATTCCAGTAGGTCATCGTCCCATCGGTTCGCAACGCAATGGACCCAAAATCCTCTGCTATCGCCAACCGTGTATCAATCGTGTGATCTCCCTTCAAAACCACCTCTCCTGTCGTCGGCTCGACCAATCGCAGTCGCATGCGATTCGCAACGTCACTGTTCCCCGTTCGAACCGGACTAAACAACCATCGATTCGCTACCGTCGCAATCGGCGCCCACCCCTCCTGGTCCGTACTGATCTCCTTCGTGACAAAACCGTCTCGAAGATCGATTGCCTGTATCTTGTTGGCTCCCGGCACTACTGCATACAACAAGTCCCCATTCCGAATGAACGAAGCATTCTTGAACCCCTGCAGTACCCACTGCCGCGTGCCAGTCAATGGATGATAAGCAACCAATTCATCATTCGATTGAACTACCACTCCATGCCGTGAGAGCGTTGCAACCCGAAACGCCCGACGCTGTACCGGCATACCCCAACTGTTTCGCTCGATCGTGTTGCTCCGTCCACGACCTCGATCGACCATCGACTCACTCGCTTCATTCCCAAAACTCAAGGTCCACAACTGCCCGTCTTGCTCACTCATCGTCGCATGGAATAAATCAACCGCAATCAACTGATCCTTCAATTCCACAATCAACAAACTCTCCAATGCATAAATCCGAGGAATCACCGACCTATCCGGTCGCGATATATCCAGCAAATACTGAACATCCTCACCCGTCGTTCGGTTGAATAACTGCAATAACCCCGAGTGGTAGTAAACCTGCCAACCCTCAAACGAAGTCCCAATTCGCTCGACGACGGTACAAGTATGCGAAGACCCATGCACGCCATCGATTCCCTCCTGCAAATTGCGCTGAACAAATGTCGTCGTTACATCGACTTTTCCCGTCGGCCACTTCACATCCTGCATCGCTAATGCTTGCCGCGTTTGAAATCGCTCCAGAAGGTTCGATTGCTCGTTAAACCGCAAAACACCTGGCTGAAAACGTCCCGTCAACGTCTTGGACAACTCCTGAAAAGCCTTATCGTCCTGCCCAAGCTCCAACCAGGCTTTCATCGGTCGCTCACCGCGAAGATAAATCCCAGCCCTCGCACGCCGAATCTCCCGTTGGAAGCCCTCAGTCCATCCCCCAACCTCTAGTGCATTCGGCGACGAGGGGAGCAAATACTCCGCATCAATCAAATTCCGATTCCCTAATGTCTTGATATAACGTAACTTCGCTTCGTCTGTATAAGGCAATCCATCAAAATGCTGAAGTCGCAGACGCAACGCACTCGGATCCCGTGTCGCTTCCGGCGCAAGTCGCCGCGTTATCTCTGCCTGTAGCTTGCCCCAACCCTCAGCAGAAACCTTCTCCGCAATGCGGGCCAATCGCGCTGAAATCCAAACGTCTTCTTGAATCGACCAACGATTGTTGACATCTACATCCTGACCATCATTCAACTGATCAACCCTACGATTCATCCGACCATCCGATAACTCCAGAATCTTTAACAACGCTTCATCCCACTTCCCTTGCTTCTCCAACCCGTGAATCACAATCCGCAAGTACGAAGGCAAATCCATATCGAAAGTAAGCGATTGATACTTCTTCACCCGATCCACATACTGATCAAAATCCGATCGCAAAGCTATCGAAGCAGCTTTGACTAACGAACGCTGCACATTCTTATCGTTAGGAGATTGCTCCAACGCTCGCTCGAGATTCGTCAACGCTGAATCAATATCTCCAGAAGCCAAATCCAATTCGCCCTGCTTGAGCATCGTCAAGCCCGACTCTCCCGATCGCTTCAACTCCTCCAAAAGCTCTTGCTGAAAAGGGTCCCGAATCGAATAACAAGTCAACTCATACGGACTAACACTCAGAAGTTGCGTACCCACCACGGTCAAATTCCCCAACGCTCGCTCCGTCCGCGTCGTCGAAAGAATCGTGCCCTGCACCAAATCGATCTCTGCTAACTGCTGACTCGAAAGCGGAACCAATAACTTCGAATCCGATCGTACACACTTGCCAACAACGTGCGCTCCGTTCGGAAAGGAAATCGCAGGCCAAGCCGGTTGCCCAGTCTTCAAGTCGATCCCTACCAACTCCTGAGCATACACCAACACGACAATTTCATTAAAAACGCCAGCAACAAACCGAAACGAGGAACTCTCCTCCAAACCAACTTGCCATAACTCCGAACCATCCGAATTCGACACTCCATAAACCGCCGTCCCATTCGCCGGCGCAAATACACTAACACCCGATTGCGATATCACATACGTATTCAACGGACGAGACATCATCGGATCGGTCTCGCGAAGATCCATCCCTCCGACAAAATTAAATGCTGCACCAGGCGTCAGCGACGGATTCAACGGATAGTTCTTGCTCCAAACTAACTCGCGACGATCCAAGTCGTAAGCCACCAAAAAGCCCGAAAGAGTCGGGCATAAAACCAATGACCCATCGAGTGTTGGACTCAAACCAAAAGACTTACGCTGCGGATCTAATGAAATCGTCGTACCTTGGTTCGCCGCCAAAGGTTGCTTCCATCGTAACTTCCCAGACTCCGGCTCCAACGAAATCAAATACACCTCACCGTTCAGCTCCGCAAGAACCAATAACTCCTCCGCGGTTGGCAACGGCGCTCCGAGAAACAAAGCCCCCGTTAACTCCGGTGCACTCGAGGTCGCTACTCCCCCACATTCCCACAGCAACTTTCCTTCCTCCGGTAAACTCCAAGCCTGCAACACATTGTTCGTTCGGATCATCCCATTTCGACCAAACCGACCATTCTGTCCAATCGCAAAACTCTCGCCGACCTCTGCTGCTCCCGTCTCACTAATGCTGTATACCCGCTGAGTATCCACAGAAATTTGACTCGTCGTAAAATCACCCCACACTCGACGTACCAAATAATCCGGTGCAGGTAACCCCAACGAATAACCATCAACCTCGCGCGTGTTCTCAAACGTAAAACCCAGCGGCGTGCCACTGAAGACGATCGGCCAACGTATCTTTCCCGTTCGTGTATCAATCGCCAAAATCCGCTGATCATAAGTCGGTATCAAAACCAAACCCGTCGGGGTTGCCACAGGATAACGCGTTGGTATCACATGGGACTTGCGCTCGGATATCTGCTTGCGCAACGTTCGCTCCAAGTTCTCTTTGTGCTGCGTAGATTCATGCAAGTCAACCAACCATCGCAAGATAGGAACAGGACGACCACCAATGGTGTTGCCGTTACGGTCGTACTGCCCTCCCTCAAACATCGGCCATCGCACCGTCTTCGCAATTCGCTCAAACGGTT
>JBIJCS010000410.1:0-4703 GCA_044344575.1 Pirellula sp.
CGCTCGCAAAACGACTTTTGAAACAGAAAACAAAGTCGCTTCGCTGTCGTTACAGCCATTTCAAATTGCAGAAATGCAATGCGATATTACTCGAAGCTGATACCGCGCTTTTCAGCGAGCAACCTCATGACATACTCAAAATACGGGAAAGGGATGTTCGGCTTGCGTTTCTTCGCCCAGACATACACGACATTAACCATCGCTCGAGATAGCTCGCCCGTCTCCACCTTCGCCACCACCTGGTCGACAAAAACCTGTTGCTCCGGAAACGCGACCCGCAATCCATAGTTCAACTGGTCTCGCAACTCCACCGTGTTCAGTGAAAGCATTCGCTCAGCTTCGTTGTAGCCGTAATTATCCTGGGGAACAGCAATCTCCCCCCCAAGAAGAGACCAAACGAGCCCCGCTCCAGAGATGCATCGAGCAATCCAATGCGGTTTCTTCAAGTTGCCCATTGTTTTCTCTCCTTCTGCTCCCTATCCTCGTCTTGTTGCCAGCGTCGGATACACTCTGAATCCGAACCGCTGGAACTCATCCCGTAACGTTGTGATACAACATCCAATCAACGCGAATCAAGACAAAGTAAGGGGAATGGAGAAGTTGGGCGAAATCAATCCCTATGACCTGCCTTGGCCTTCCACAGGCCGACTCGCAGGCGTCGACTACGGCACCGTACGCATCGGGATCTCCATCTGCGATCCTAGCCGTACTTGGACCGGCCCGCTCGAAACGTTCCAACGTGCCCCAGAACCTATCGAAAACCGTCACTTTCGTAAAATTGTCCAAGAAAACCAAATTCTCGGTTGGGTTGTCGGACTGCCGATCCACTGCGATGGACGTGACAGCGATAAAGCCCGCGAAGCCAGAGAATTCGCGAAATGGCTCATCACTACGACCCAACGCCCGGTACGCTTTGTCGACGAACGCTTTAGCACCGCCCTGGCAACTCGACTGCTAAGAGAACTAGACCTGACCCACAAAAAACGTAAAAAACAACTAGATAAAGTTGCTGCCACCATCATCCTCGATGCCTACCTGGAATCCTCCAAGCATCCTGGATTCACTCCTATCACTTTGGAGAATATCGACGATGCTCAAATCTCACTCGACGGTTAGCCAACACCGCTCAGCAGGCGAACACCGCTCAGCAAGCCGCGATCGCGGCTCCATGCACACTAAAAACCCAATCATCCCATTCATGCTCGCTTGCGCGCTCACGCTACTGAGTATGCTCGGAATGCCCCAACCGATCGCAGCCCAAGATTCCACTGACACCGCTGCGCCGAAACCACTCACGAAGTATCTCGGACGACGAATCGCACTTCCGATGAGTTACCATGGCATCCCTTGGCTCAATCGCCCCGAACGTATCCAAGAAGAGAATCCAGAAGAGATGCTCGAACAACTTAAAGTCGAGCCTGGAATGACCGTTTGCGATATGGGTTGCGGCGACGGTTATTACACCATTGAACTTGCGCGTCGCGTTGGTCCAACCGGAAAAGTCATCGCAGTGGATATCCAACCGGAGATGCTCCAAGAACTCTCGCGACGTTGCGAACGCAACAATCTCAAAAACGTCGAAATGATTTTGGGACTACCTCATGATCCGAAATTGCCCAAAGCTCAAATTGACATCATCCTCATGGTCGACGTCTACCACGAATTCTCCAATCCCATCGAAATGCTCGCCTCCATGCGACAAAGCCTGAAACCTGACGGGAGAATCGCCCTGGTTGAATTTCGAGGGGAAGATCCCCAAGTCCCCATCAAGCCAGAACACAAAATGACCAAACAACAAATCCTCAAAGAGTACGAAGCGAACGAGTTTCGACTCGTATCCCAGTACGATCGACTTCCTTGGCAACACCTAATGTTTCTTGGTCCCACCCCCTCAGACAACAAAAAATAACTTCCAAGTCATGCTCCACCTGCAAAGCGAATCCCAAACACGCTGGCTTGCACAAGTCGATGCAGCACTCGATGAGATCCTTGTCGATCACGCCCACTGCGAACACAAAGCTGCCGCCACCGCAATGAGTCTCTTCGGATCCTACATCGATTGCGAAGATCTCACACGCGAAATGACGATCATCATCGCAGAAGAACTTGAACACTACCAAATGGTGCTCGATCTACTCAAACGCAGGGGAATCCCTTTTCGAAAAATCCGTCCTGGAACTTACGGTCGCAAACTCAATCTACTCGTCCGACCCAACGAACCCCATCGCGCCGTTGATCGTTTGTTGATCGCCGGACTCATCGAAGCCAGGTCATGCGAACGATTCAAGCTTCTACGCGACCACGTCCAAGATAAGGTGCTGGCCGATTTTTACGGCTCACTTTTCGAATCCGAAGCCCGTCACCATTCCACTTATGTCCGACTCGCACGTCACTTTGCTCCCGCTGAAGAAGTTCGCACGCGACTCGAAGAACTCGCCGAAGCAGAAGCGAAGATTATCGCCGAAGGCCACTCGCTACCTCGCATGCATAGCTAACCCAGCGACACATTCAACCTGACATCGCCCCGTACACCTTACCTGGATACACGGATTCTCCTATGGGTCGCTTCGGATTCGTCACGCTCGGGGCAAATGTCCCTTCAACCAGATTCCGCTTCGATCCCTTCGCACCGATGCTGCGCCAACGAGGACACGACTGTCGATACTGGCCAAGCTATCCGGCTGTTTACGACCATTTCAAGTCCATTGGATGGCGAGCGAGCTATCAGCTCAAACGCGCTAATCGACTGATGCAATACGCGCAAGCGCGATGGTTCCGCCCACAGACAATCTACCTCGAGCGAGGTTGCTTTCACGACAACAGCCTGTGGCTCGATCGATGGTTCCGAAACCTTGCGCCACGCTTTGTCCTCGATGTCGATGACGCTATCTTCCTTCAGTTCCCAGATAAACTTCGAGAACTGATCTCCTGGAGCGATCACGTTATCGTCAGTAACCCACCGCTCGCTCAGTACGTGTCGCAATACCATAACCGTATCACAGAAATTCCAACCTGCGTTTCCCTAGCGAACTATCCCCTTCGCACGACTCCTGCCCAACCCCCGCAAATTCCTACCATCGGCTGGATGGGCACCCCATCGAACCTGCCATTCCTCGCAATTTGTGCTCCTGCGTTACGCCGAATCGCCCGTGAACATCCCTTCCGATTGCTTGTGATCTCCAACGATGAACAACCCCTTCGTGCAATCGACTGGACGGGTGTCAACTTGACGTTCGAAAAATGGAATAAGGCCATCGAAGTCTCTCGATTGCACCAAATGGACATCGGCTTGATGCCCCTACCAAACGATCAAGAATGGATGCGATACAAAGCGGCCACAAAACTCGTTCAATACATGGCCATCGGCATCCCTGCAGTCGCCAGCCCCATCGGTGTCAACGCAGACATCCTCAAAGACTCACGCGTTGGGCTCGCCGCTCAAACCGAAGATGATTGGTTCGAAGCCCTGCGTACTCTTATCACTCACCCCGAAATGCGCAAAGCAATGGGGCAACAAGGACGCAAGTTAGTAGAATCCAGATTTTGCGCCGAAGCCAATCTCGATCAACTCGAAAACGTGCTCATTGGATAACGAGAATTTACAGAAGAAATTCACACAACAATTTCACACAACAAATTCACTGAGCACATCGCGCAACGGATCCACTTGCTGCGAGGAATATCCCAAATGCAAATGGCGACGCCATCCCTCAGCAAACGCAAACCTCTTCTCACACCGATCTGTCGCATGGATGTCGATGACCTCACGCCCCAAATCAAGCATGGTTTGGACATAAGAATTCATTCCTTGGGAATCCTGCAACCAAGCTTGTTGCGAACGATGTTCTGCTAACATCGATTGCTTCACGTCGATCACCGAATCGATACCAATCGCTAACTCCGGGGAAACGATCTCTCCCAAGGGAGTGCGGTTGCCATGCGGCTGAGCGTGGTAAATTGTTATGTCCGAAAAGTAAGCGGGAACATATCGCGAATCCTCCGGGCTCGGGTAATTAGGAACCCCCTTCGCAAACGCTGCCGTAACCGCCAGACGGCAAGTCTGCATGTGATCCTCCATGTAATCTGCCGGAGAATGCGTTAAAAGAATCGATGGTTTCGCACGCCGCAATATCCCAACCAACGCAATCAATGCCGATTGCGTATATTCAATTTCTAAGTCGTTGAAGATCGGATCGTAGTGACTCCCCTGTAGATGCGCCGCCGCAGCCCGACTCTCCAGCAACCGTATCCTGGCAGTCTCATCTCGAGTTGTCGTCGTAGAACCACAGCATCCGTTGGCCAAGTTCATCAAGTGGACGTCCCAACCCTTGCGTCTGAGCAACGCAAGGGTTCCAGCAGCGACAAACTCAATGTCATCCGGATGAGCGAATAGAGCGACTACCGATGGCATGTTACAGCAAGTCGTCGAGGACATCCCCAAGAATCGAAACCAACTCACTGTCGGTATCATCCTCGGTAGAACCAACACTAGCTACTGTGAAATCCAACACATCCGCTGGCAAATCCGATGCATCATCAAACATGCTCGCAAACGTCCTGTCGGTACTTCCAAAACTAGATTGAACGCCAGCTGCAGTTCCCGAAGATACCGCAATGCGAACATCAGGTCGGTCAAAAACCATCGGAACAGCCGCTGAAGATGTAGCAGTCGACGACTGAGCCGAAATCCAACTATCACCAAC
>JBIJCS010000411.1:0-4687 GCA_044344575.1 Pirellula sp.
CCACATCGATCACTCTCTGAAAACCACCGGACTGACTGCCAACGAACAAGCCGACCGGCGCACGGAATTACGTCGCCTTTCGATGGCTTTAACGGGGCTATATCCCTCTCACGACGAAGTCGAATCGTACGTTAACGACCCACAACCAGACGCTTGGGATCGCCGCGTACAAGCCATGCTTGCCAGCATGCCCTTCGCTGAGAAATGGGCCAGACTTTGGATGGATATCGCTAGATACTCCGACACCAAAGGTTACGTATACGGACGCGAAGAACGCACCTTTGTCCACTCTCGTGCATACCGGGATTGGCTCATCAAAGCCTTCGCAGAGGACGTCCCCTACGACCAATTCGTTCGAATGCAACTCGCCGCCGACCAACTCGTACCCGACGGCGACCCCGACCTCGCCGCACTCGGTTTCCTCACCCTTGGACGACGATTCCTAGCGATACAATACGATATCATCGACGATCGCCTCGATACCGTGTTTCGTGGAATCATGGGACTGACGGTTCAATGCGCTCGCTGCCATGACCATAAATACGACCCAATCACCGCAAAAGATTACTACAGTCTCTCTGGTATCTTCCAAAGTTGTATCGATGAACGGGTGGAATTACCAAGTCGCATGCAACAACATTCCCCCGAGTTTCGCCAAGGATTAGCAGAGCGTAAAGCGAAGCTGAAAGAACTCACACTCAAACACCGGAACGAAGCCAACGACCGTATCCAAAAACGATTCGCTGATTACCTAGAAACACAAGTAGAACTCGAGAAATATCCTGAAGGAAACTTCAATCAGCTCTCGACGAAAGATGACTTGATCCCAGCATTAGTCCATCGGTGGGAATGGTACCTAGCACTTCCTGAAATCGCTTCTCACCCCGTGATTCGCCCCTGGACAGAACTCTCTGCACTTCCACGCGAAGATTTCGCAAACCAAGCGAAAGCCTGGCTTGCGACCGTCGACAGCCAAAATCTACCCATTGACCCTAGAGTTCGCGAAGCACTCGAACCAGCCCCAAACTCTCATCGCGATCTCGCTGACCGATATGGGAAACTTGTAGAAGCAATCGATAAAGAATGGAAAGAAGAAGTCGAACGGAGAACCGCTAGCGAAGGTAAGTCACCTGAAAGCTCCAACCAGCCGATTCTTGAACCTTTGCGAGCGTTATTGCTCGACCGAAACTCGGGGTTTTATATTCCCGATGAACCAATCGACTCCACTGAATGGTACTGGGACAACGGTACCTGTGTCGAAATTTGGAAGGCGCAGCTCGACGTTGATCAGTGGCTCATCCAAGCACCTGAACCCGTAGCCGAACTTGCCATCCTTCGCGATCGCAACTTGGTCAGCGACGCTAGACTGCTAAAACGTGGAAATGCAAATAAAAAAGGAGAACTCGTTCGCCGCGGTTACTTTGAGCACCTTGCGCACACCGATCAAGAACCTTCCCCCAAAGAATTTACCCATGGCAGTGGTAGACTTGAACTGGCCGACTTAATCGTATCCCCAAAGAATCCTCTGACGGCTCGCGTCTGGGTAAATCGAGTCTGGCAACAAATCTTCGGAGCAGGATTAGTGCAAAGTACTAGTGACTTCGGAACGCGTTGCGATCCTCCATCCCACCCTGAATTGCTCGACCGCTTAGCTCACGAATTCATAGAACATGGATGGAGCACCCGTTGGCTGATCCGAGAAATGGTCTGCACTTCAGCGTTCCGCAGAGCCTCTTTCTCATCCAACCGGGACGCTCTCGAAAAAGATCCTGAAAATCGATTGCTTTGGAGAGCGAATCGCCGTCGATTGACCTGGGAGGAAACGCGCGACCTGCTCATCGCATCGAGCGGAGCAATGATTGCCAAAGTCGGCGGCAAATCCGTCGACCCACTCGGTGTAAACAGCGAATCGCTAGCCAGACGTAGCTTGTACTCCATCATCGATCGTCAGTATCTTCCAATGACTCTCCAAAACTTCGATTTCGCAAATCCCGACATGCATAACCCCAAGCGTTCTGAAACGCTGATTCCTCAACAAGCATTGTTCTTGCTCAATCACCCAATGCCGGCTCAAGCCGCAAAGCTATTGGTAGAAAACATTCAACGGGACTATCCCATGCGAAATGACCTAGAAGACGTTCAACACGTTTTTCAACGTATCCTTCAGCGTTCAGCTACAGAGGATGAAAGCCGAATGGCGATTGAGTTTCTCCATGAAGCGGTACTCAACGTGCCGCAAGACTCCGCCCCCTCAACAAACACACTCACGCCCCTGGCCCAGCTTGCTCATCTATTGCTCCTATCCAACGAAACCTTCTACGTAGATTGATCATGCGAAACTCAACGAACTTCAGTCGAAGGCACTTGCTCGAATCCTCGGGTATGGGGCTAGGCATGCTCGGCCTATGCGCGCTCGACCCGCTGGCACCTACACGCACCCTTGCCCAAGAAACCGCCGGAGCGAATGGGACCCTTCCAAGCAATTCGCTGCGTGCAAAGGCACCGCATTTCGTTCCAAAAGCGAAACGCATGATTCACTTTTTTCTTAATGGCGGCCCCTCCCACGTCGATACTTTCGACCCGAAACCTAAACTGAAAGAGTACGCGGGCAAGCCACTTCCAATGAACTATCTAACCGAGCGCCGAACCGGCGGTGCCTTGCCAAGCCCGTTCGAGTTCAAGAAATACGGTGAAAGCGGACTGGAAATCAGCGAACTGTTTTCAAAAACCGCCGCACATGCGGATAACATCGCAGTGATTCGCTCTATGGTCGCCCAAGTTCCTAATCATGAACCCTCCCTGATGCTGATGAATTGCGGAGACTCTGTGCAATCTCGTCCTAGCCTCGGTTCATGGCTCATGTACGGTTTGGGTACCGTAAACGAAAACCTTCCCGGATTCATTGCAATGTGCCCTGGAGGCTACCCAATCAAAGATACAGCTAATTGGCAAAACGGGTTCTTGCCCGGAGCGTACCAAGGTACCTTCATCGACCCCAAACACACCGAACTAGAAAAACTGATTGAGAACATCCGAAGTCCGCACGCAACTCCTACGATGCAACAACGCCAACTGAAATTGCTTCGTCGACTCGCCGAACAACACCCTTCAGCCAAAGAAGACCCTAGACTGGAAGCACGAATCCAATCTTTTGAATTGGCCTTCCGAATGCAAACAGAAGCAGCAGATGCTTTCAACATTCAACAAGAACCGCAGCACATTCGAGATTTATACGGAGATACAGTCCACGGGCGGCAAACTCTCATGGCGCGACGCTTGCTCGAACGCGGCGTTCGCTACGTTCAACTATGGCATGGCGCAGGACAACCCTGGGATCACCACGGCGATATAGAAAAAAACATGCGCACCAATTGCGGTGAAATCGATCAACCAATCGCAGCGTTTCTCACCGATCTGAAACGATTAGGAATGTTGGACGACACACTTGTTCTCTGGGGCGGCGAATTCGGACGCACCCCAGTCAGCGAAGGTGGTTCAGGTCGAGATCACAACCATTGGGGATTCAGCGTTTGGTTGGCAGGTGGCGGCATCCGTGGAGGTATAACCTACGGAGCTACCGATGAATTTGGCTTTCGAGCCGAAGAAAACCCTACCAGTGTACATGACTTGCATGCAACAATCCTGCACTTAATGGGCTTCGATCACGAACAATTGACGTATCGCTACGCAGGCCGCGATTTCCGTTTGACCGATGTTCACGGCCGAGTCGTTCGCGAAATCCTCGCTTGAACCCCAGACCAATCGTCGAGAGTGGCTTGCTCGTCTAAACGCAATTGCTCAGCTTGATGCTCCAACCTTACTTCATAGAGCTTTTCCACTTGCCTCAAGCTTTTTTCACGCTCCAGAAGCACAGCCCTTTGCTCGTTTAAGTTCTTGCTTAATTCGTCAAGCTCTTGAACATAATGCTCATGCAACCGCAGCAGTTCATTGCGGTGAGTTTCGTTCTCACGCCAATCATTTAGTTTGATGATTCCAGACTGCAAAGCTCGGCGAGCATCGCTCCACTGCGAAATCGCCAACGCCAATTGCTCAATTTCACTCTTAAGTACACTGATCGCTCGCTCCGTACCTTGGACCTGCACTACCTGCTGATCGCGTTGCCACCGTCGTACTCTTATCAACTGCTTGTGGATATCTCGATTGCTCATCTGCTACACCGCTCGATAGCCATCAACCTCGCGGTGAAGAAGTTGAGCTAGTGCATGCCAAGCCTCTTCAGGTACTACACGCTCCGATCGCGCCTGGACTAAAAAAGAATCTATTGCAGGCTTTAGCCGTATCGCCTGATCGATCTGACGGTTACTGCCGTGTGGATAAGCACCAATTTGAATCAGCTCACGATGCTCGTCATAGATCGCTAACCACTTCCGCAACTCATTCACCAATGTAATCTGATCATGAGAAGTAAGGTGCTCCTGCAACCGACTCAAACTTCTCAATACATCAATCGCCGGATAATGCCCGTGATTCGCCAAAGACTTCGAAAGCGTGATGTGGCCGTCCACAAAACTGCGAACTGCATCACTGATAGGCTCATTGTGATCGTCCCCCTCAACCAAAACCGTATAAATGGCTGTAATAGAACCACGCTGCGCATTGCCGGATCTCTCCACCAACTGCGAAATAGCCGAAAATACACTGGTTGGGTACCCCCGCGTCGTAGGTG
>JBIJCS010000413.1:0-4678 GCA_044344575.1 Pirellula sp.
AGAAAGGGGAAGCCATAGTGACGGCTCCTTTTGGGGATAAAGCTATACAAAGTTGCGGGCCGTTGGCCATTCACCGGTTTCTTTTCGCACGGTCGTTCAGATGCATGCAGTGACGAGCGTGGGAGCCGTGTGGAAGGCCGCGCGTCCCAATGACATGCCGCTGGCTGTGCGATGGCGGTTCGATGGCCGTCCGAAGACATTCCGGTGGAATTAGTTTATCCCTTTTACTTTCGGATTTCAAATTCTGTCTTTGAAACAGCGAATTTATTGCCGTGGAGGTCTTCCATGGTCAGTTGCAGTTCGTATTTTCCTTCGGGGATGGAGGCCGGCATGAAAATCTTGTAGACCAAGAAGTGGTCTCGGCGTTGGTGCTCGCAGATATCTGGTTCCATGGGGAGCGACTGTTCTAGAACTCGTTTTCCTTGGGCGTCGCGGAGTTCGTACGATCCCTTGATACGTGTTTCGAAGCCATTACGTACTGTTTCTGCTGTGACATTTTCTAATTCGCAGTACAGCAGTAGTTCTTGATCTGGTTGGAACTGGTTCTTTGGGAACTTGGTGATTGCACCGTATCCGTCGACTTGGCTGCAGAATTCAATGCAATTGATTTGAAGCGCGGCGAGAGCTGCCAGATGGCGATTTGCTTGTTGTTGCTCGGCGATTACTTGGGACCAATGACGAGGGCGGTTGGGGTTTGGGTCTGGGGAAGTGGTTTGGAACCAAGCGTTCAGTTGATGATCGAGGAAAGACTGTTCGCGTGAAGAGAGTCCTTCGACGGGACGTTTGGCTTTTTCGAGATCGCGTTGGGTGAGATAGAGCAGTCGCAGGTTCATCTCGAGATGAGTTCGAAGGGCAGGGTCGATGGTAGGAGATTGCGTCAATCGTTGTTCGAGAGACTGGATGGTGCGGTTTAAGTCATCGGTCCAGCGGTTTGGGTCATTGGTGGTTGTGTTACGGTCTTTTTGGTCTTTGAAACTTGCGGGTGCGACGAGGTTTGTGGTTGTTGTTTCGAGAGTTTCATTGGGGGAGTTATTTTCCAAGCTAACCAATCCGGGCGATTGGCGATCGATTGCTTCACGCATTTTGGCTTGGTAGTTGGGGGGGAGTAGCGAGAGAGCTTCTTCGATGTCGACGGAAGAGTTACTTTGCGGAGTTGTTACTGCGTTGGCAATTGGGGCATTGGGTGGTAGGTTTGGAGACGGGGGGGTAGTGGGTGAAGTTGTATTCCCGGAGTTGGTGGACGTCACTGTGGAGTTTGAGTTTTCTTTTGGGGGGGCAGTCTCGGGGGCGATTGGCTTTTCTGGGGTTCCCGTTTTTTCAGTAGTAGCAACTTTTTCTGGAGCGATCGATTCTTGGTTTGGGTTTGATCGCTCCGTTGGATTGTTTGCGTTTGGTGGGTTATCTTTTGGGGTTGGGAGTGCGGCGAGTTCGCTACGAGTCAGGTGATTGCTGGATGGTGATGCTTGTTCTAGTTTTGCGCGATCTTTTGGCAAGATGACACGTTTGGCAGGGCTGGGAGCAGCGACGGGGGGGGCTACTTCCGGAGTGTCTTCGGGTTGTTCACGTACGAAGCCCAAGAGCGATTTGTTTTTCCCTGGTTTCCACCAGTTCTGGCACCCTGCCGAGGTGATCGAAGTCGTTGCGATCAATAGCAGAAGAGACAGATTGGTCCGACGGAGTGACCTACTTGAAGGATTGCGGTAACTCATGGCATCTCTCGTCAAATGGTGGGGGATGAATAGAGGTTTGTCGTCGCATTGGTTGCGATTGGAGGGCAGACGGTTGGGATAGCAGCCGTAGCGAGGACTTCTTTGGCAAGATTGAGATAATCTTCAGAGCCGTGGCTATTGGGTGCATAGTCAAAGATAGATTGACCGAAGCTGGGGGCTTCAGCTAATCGGATGTTCCGACGTATTTTGGTTTGGAAGAATTTCGCGGAGGCCCAGACGGGGCTTTGGCTTGCACTTGCTTGAAGAAATTCTTCTACATCTCGGCTTACTTCTGCAGCGAGTCGCGTGCTTGATTCGTACATGCATAGCACGATGCCTTCGAGTCGCAGTGTTGGGTTGAGTCGTTTGGAGACGATCTCGATGGTGCGCAGTAGTTTGCTCAGGCCATGGAGTGCGAGGAAGTGCGGTTGGAGGGGTAGGAAGACTTCGTCGACAGCGGTGAGGGCATTGAGGGTGAGGACACCGAGTGAGGGAGGGCAATCGATGATAAGGAAATCTGAGTCATCGTGATCTTGTTCGATTCGATCTCTCAAGATGACTTCGCGTCCGACTTCGCCGGCGAGTTCGAGTTCTGCTGCAGCGAGGTCGAGGTTGGTTGGGATGACGGAAAGACAAGGTGTGACTTGTTGGCGGACTTGAGCGAGGTTGGCTTCGCCGCAGAGCAAGTCGTAGACGCTCAATTGGTTCGGTTGGAGGGTGACACCGAGGTGCAGCGACGCGTGGGCTTGTGGGTCGAGATCGAGAACACAGACTTTCTGGCCGCACTGAGCCAGCCCAGCGGCGAGATTGACGGCGGTGGTAGTTTTTCCCACACCTCCTTTTTGATTGATAATAGCAATCTTTCGCATGGTAACTTTCGACCAATTGTTCGTGGTAAATCCGACGCGGGGGCCGAGGATTGAAGCAAAACCTAGGGGGCTTCCCGCACTTCTGTTGGGGACACTAGCAAGACTCCCCTGGCTAAATCCAGATCAATCTTGATAATCTGGGTAAGTTACAGATGGTGTTGTCCTGTTTTTGCAAAGGAATTCGCTGGTGAGAAAACTGTTTATCGCAGGCAATTGGAAAATGAATTTGGATCGAACGAAGTCGTTGGAACTGGTCCGTGGGCTTGCGGATACGTTTCGTTCCATCGCCAACGTCGATATCGCGGTCTGTCCTCCTGCGGTTTACTTGAGCGACGTCGGGACTGCATTGCAAGGATCGTCGATTGGGTTAGGTGCACAGAATGTGTACAGCAAGCCGGATGGGGCTTTTACGGGTGAATTGAGTTGTGGGATGCTCAAGGATGTTGGATGTCGCTATGTGATTTTGGGTCACAGTGAGCGTCGAGCGATTTTTGGTGAGACCGATGCACAGATCAATGAGAAGCTGCATGCGGTTTTGGCAGCAGGATTGACGCCGATTGTTTGTGTTGGTGAAACATTGGCAGAGCGTGAAGCGGGTCGGACTGCTGAGGTTGTAAGGGGGCAATGTCGCGGATCGTTAGCTGGTTTGACTGACGAGCAGATGCTCGCAACGGTTTTGGCATATGAGCCTGTATGGGCGATTGGTACGGGGAAGACGGCGACACCGGACCAAGCCGAAGAGGTACATCGTGACATTCGCGAGTTGCTTGGGACGATGTTCACGCCAGCGACTTCCCAGCGAGTAATCATTCAGTATGGAGGAAGTGTCAAAGCAGATAATGCTTTGGAACTTCTTTCTCAGCCGAACATCGATGGAGCCCTAGTGGGAGGTGCTTCGTTGAAAGTGGATTCCTTTGCGGGGATAGTACAAGCAGCAGAGACTATAAAGAAGTAGCTGCGAAGAAGTAGGTATGAAGAAGTCGACGGTTTCGTTTGTCCCAGACCTTTTATAGGAAGAGAATCGATATGCGCCCGAGCGAAGCGACGAACTATTATTTCGATCAAGCGGCAGAGCAATTGGAGCTACCGGAATGGATGCGGAAGCTATTAGTCATGCCGAAGCGGGAGGTGACGGTTCAGGTCGCCTACGAGAGGGATGATGGTCGCATTGAAACGGTGCTTGGGTACCGGGTGCAGCATGATAATGCGCGTGGGCCGATGAAGGGTGGTTTGCGCTATCACCCTGCTGTCGATTTGGACGAGGTCCGATCTTTGGCGGCGTTGATGACGTGGAAGACCGCTGTGGTTGATTTACCGTATGGCGGAGCGAAGGGTGGGATCGGTATTGATCCTCGGACGTTATCCAAGCGGGAGTTGGAGCGGATCACGCGGGCTTTTGTCGATCAGATCCATGAGATTGTGGGGCCTGATTCTGATATCCCGGCCCCTGATATGGGGACGAACCATGAAGTGATGGCTTGGTTCCGCAATCAATGGGAGAAGTACCATGGGTTCAATCCTGCGGTGATTACTGGCAAGCCGGTGGAGGAATACGGATCACGTGGGCGAGAAGAGGCGACGGGACGAGGAGTTGGAACTTTGGCGGTGAAGATGCTCAAGAGGTTAAATCGCAAGCCAGAGCAAACGACGGTTGCCATTCAAGGATTTGGGAATGTTGGATCGCATGCCGCAAAGTACTTACATGAAGCGGCATTTCCGATTGTAGCCGTGAGTGATGTTTCGGGAGCTTATTACAATCCGAAGGGATTGAATATTCCGGAGGTCTTGACTTACACGCTCAAGAACAAAGGGGCACTTGAAGGGTATAAGGGTGCACAGAGGCTTGATGCTGATGCCCTGCTGGAGCTTGACGTGCAGTTGTTGATTCCTGCGGCATTGGGGGATGTGATCAATCACAACAACGTCGATCGGATTAAGGCAGGATTGATTATCGAAGGTGCAAATGGTCCGATCGATCCGGAGGCGGACAACAAGCTCAAGGAGCGTGGGGTGATTATTCTGCCGGATATCCTTGCGAATGCTGGAGGGGTGACTGTCAGTTACTTTGAGTGGGCGCAGAACCGACAGCATTACCGATGG
>JBIJCS010000412.1:0-4678 GCA_044344575.1 Pirellula sp.
TCCTGGTACGCCTCCGGCTGACTGCTAAACGAAAAACTGCCTGTCGTCTTCGTGGCATCATTGCATCAGACATTGGAATGGAGACTGGTACGCCTTCGGCTGACTGCTAAACGAAAACTGCCTGTCTTCTTTGCGCGTTTGCGTGAGACATTGGAATGGAGACTGGTACGCCTCCGGCTGACTGCTAAACGAAAACTGCCTGCCCCCTTTGCGAGTTTGCGTGAGACATTGGAATGGAGACTGGTACGCCTTCGGCTGACTGCTAAACGAAAAACTGCCTGCCGTCTTCGTGGCTTTGCGTCTTTGCGTGAGACCGTTTGATTGGCTCCTTCGCGTGTAACGCCCCCCAAAAATCAAACGGAATTCTTGAGTAGGCAAATGGTCGATGAAAGACTAAAGTATTGGATCCTCTCAATTGATCGCTGTAGCCTCCGCTTGCTACAGTCTTGGTGTTCGTAAATCCGCAATACTGGAACCCGCTCCTATGGTGGTTGAGAGTGTTTTGGCACTGAACGAGGAAATCCTGCGTAGCCAGTGGGACTGGATCTTGGCTTCTTTTCGCGAAGTCCTCGAAGAATCCGGCGAAAATGCACTCGCCGGTCTACTGCCCGTCGCAAACGATGCAGCTCTGCCCGAAGGCGGCCTGAGCCAATCGGTACACTTGACCCAAGCCTACTCGATCGCTTTTCAGCTTCTCGGAATGGCGGAA
The DNA here is from genome assembly GCA_044344575.1 of Pirellula sp. GTDB lineage: Bacteria > Planctomycetota > Planctomycetia > Pirellulales > Pirellulaceae > JBKCUI01. The sequence goes on from JBIJCS010000412.1 coordinate 710, forward strand.
CAAAACTCTGCCGATCAATTCCGAAAAACGATCGAACAACAATCCGGGATGGATGCACTGCCCGCTCTTTGGGGAGACTCCTTGCGACAACTCAAAGACCAAGGCTGGACAGCAGAGCAAATTGCCAAACAACTCCCCAAACTTCAAATCGAATTGGTGCTCACAGCACACCCCACCGAAGCCAAACGCGCTACCGTGCTCGCACATCACCGACGACTCTATGAGCGTCTGCAATTACATCGTCAATTGACAACCGAAGCCGACGCGGGGGATCACCCCCTGTCGGAAGAGAACGACTTCGCCGTGAAAGCCCTTTTGGCAATCCTCTGGCGCACCGGTGAAATTTATCTCGATAAACCAGATATCCAATCGGAACGACGCAACGTGTTAGACTACTTAACACACGTCTTCCCCTCCGTGTTGCGCCCACTAGATCAGCGATTGCGGAAAGCTTGGACTGCCGTAGGACTCGATACAAAAGTCTTTGATGATCCTCTCGTGTTCCCCCGGCTTACCTTCGGCACTTGGGTCGGTGGGGATCGCGATGGCCATCCGTTGGTTACCGCAGAAGTAACCCGGCAGAGCTTGCTGGAAATGCGCAGCAATGCACTAGGACTCATTCAGCGGCAATTGCAGCAGCTTGCGAGATTGCTAAGCCTCTCTGCGTACTGGCAACGTCCAAACCCAGAATTCTTACAAGCCCTAGCCAACGCAGCAGAGCGATTGGGGGCGGCTGGCAAGCGTGCGATCGACCGCAATCCGAATGAACCTTGGAGGCAGTTCCTCAACACCATGCTCGCACGCCTACCAAAAGTGGACGAATCATTGAACCGTATCACCTTCGATGCCCCTCCGACGTATCAGCGCTATTCAGAACTGCTGGAGGACTTGAAACTTCTCTATCAGAGTTTGGTCGCATCAGGACAACGACGCGTCGCAGAATATGCTGTCCAACCCTTGATGCGGGTTGTACAAACGTTTGGGTTTCACCTCGCAGTCTTGGACGTTCGACAGAACAGCGCATTTCACGATCGCGCAGTCGAACAGTTGTTAGTTGCAGCAGGTTTTAGCCGCACAAACTTTTCTCAATGGACTGAAGAGGAACGCTTGGAACTATTGCATCATGAACTGGAATCAAAACGCCCGTTCGCTCGCCCAGACGTCTCGCTTGGGCCGGAAGCCGATGCAGTTTTGTCATCCCTGAGAGTCCTCAAAGAATATAGCGCCGCGTACGGATTCGATGGACTGGGATGCTTGATTGTTTCCATGACACGCAACGTCTCCGACTTGCTCGTCGTGTATTTGCTCGCCCGCGAAGTTGGCTTGATGCGTGAAACACCCGAAGGACTCGAGTGCCCATTACCTGTGGTTCCTCTATTCGAAACCGTCGATGACTTGCATCATAGCCCACAGATCTACGAAGCATTCTTACAACACCCGATTACGCAACGCAGCATGCGTTCAATTCAAAAGGAACGACAAGCGGACGAAGCGGTAGGCCAAGTCATGATCGGGTACAGCGATAGCAACAAAGACGGAGGGATCCTCGCAAGCCTCGTCAATCTCCGCAGAGCACAAAAAGAATTGGTCAGAATCGGTAAGAAACACGCCGTTCGCGTACGATTCTTTCATGGGCGAGGTGGTACCATCAGCCGAGGAGCCGGACCTACGCATCGATTTATCCAAGCATTACCGTACGAGTCACTCGGCGGCGATTTACGGCTGACCGAACAAGGGGAAACCATTCCCCAAAAGTATGCGCATCAATCCACCGCGATCTACAACTTGGAACTGTTTTTGGCAGGAGTGACCAGGAAGTCACTCTCCGACTTGCATACGGATCCCAGTGAACATCCATTGGAAGGTACATTAACCGAGCTAGCCGGATGGGCGAGGGAGACGTATACCGAACTCATTCACCGCCAAGACTTCGTGACCTTCTTTCGACAAGCCACCCCGATCGATGCAATCGAGCAGAGTCGGATCGGATCGCGACCCTCACGGCGCACCGGACAACAGTCGCTGGCCGACTTGCGCGCTATCCCCTGGGTCTTTAGTTGGGGCCAAGCCAGGTTCTTTTTGTCGGGATGGTTTGGTGTAGGAACTGCATTGGAGAAACTGCAACAGCAATCGCCCGATACATTCTTACAACTCAAACAAACGATGAACCAATGGGCACCTTGCCATTACCTGTTGAGCAATGTAGCGACAAGCTTGGCAGCAACCGATTTAGAAATCATGCGAGCCTACGCAAATATGGTAGAAGACAAATCATTGCGAGATTCGTTTATGGAAACGATCGAAAGCGAACTACAACGAACACGCGAAAAAATTGAATCGATCTATGGTGGGCCATTATCAGAGCGCCGCCCGAATATTCAACGAATGATGAATCTGCGAGCAAATGGCCTGCGTGTATTGCACCATCAGCAAATCGACTTGCTCAAGATGTGGCGCAGTTACCATCGCATGCAGCAAGTGCGCGAAGCCGAACAACTGATTCCGCAGTTGTTGCTGACCGTCAACGCGATCGCAAGCGGATTAGGTACCACTGGCTAAACCACAACGAAAAAGAATCGAACCGGGATCCCAAGTGCCTCGCTCATTCGCTCGGTCCGAAAATACCTCGTAACCAAAGAAACCTCGGTAAGCAGTCTTGCAACGTATATCGCGAAAGAGGTTAAGATACCCATAGAACACTTTTCTAGCCTCTGGAGCAAAAAATGCTTATCAAACCGCTCTTCGATCTCAGCCTTGCCTCTCGGACCATGGCCATTGCAACTAGCCTTATCGTTGGCCCGTTGCAAAATCAACTTTTTTCCCAATCGTCCTTCCCTGAACCAGCTCCTCTTTTGCCTCCCGTTGCTTCCAACCCTTACGCGCCCGCTCCAGCCCCTAACCCTGGGGACTGGACCCAGCCGGAGGAGTTTTCCATCGCGAGCTTGTTATCGACGTATCAATCCACCCAAGACGAAGCGAAAAAGAACCAACTTCGCACCCAACTCAACACCTTGGTTGAAAAACAATTCGACCGCAAACTCGTTTGGGAATCGCAACAAGTTGCAGGAATCCAGAATCAATTGGAACGGATGCAACAACTTGTAAACAAACGGCAAGCACTTCGAGAAAAGATCGTCTCGGACCGCGTGGCCTCGTTGATTCAGCAGACGGAAGGGACAGGATGGGAAACGAGTTTCTCTCCCCCATTGAATTTCCCAGCCCCCAACTTTCCTTCTCCGTATTTCACACCAGCACCTGTTCCTCCGATGGTACCTGGATTGTCAACTCAACCGCCACGAGCAACCCCACCTCGAAGATCCTTTCCCGTTCCGACTGGCCCAATTCTTACTGAAGAAGACCCCATAGGGTCCTACCCAAAAGCGCATGTCAGTTACCAGGACTTCAAGGAACTTGTCGAGGAAGTCGAGTCGCATCGCAAAGAACGACTATTGAGTTTTGAGCAATTCCTAGAGATGAGCAAACAACCAAACACGATCATTCTCGATACCCGCTCCGCGTTCCGTTACGATCGAATCCACCTCAAAGGAGCCAAGCATTTAAGTTTTACCGATTTTACGCAAGCGAATCTCGCGGAGGTGATTCCCTCTACGGATACGATTGTTTTGATTTACTGCAATAACAACTTCGATGGTAATCAAGTCGATTTCGCTTCGAAGTCCGGGCCGCCACGTCGTCGGCGCAATAACGCTATCGAATCGCAAGTCGCGGGGCAAGCGAAACCGGTTCAACTAGCGTTAAACATCCCGACCTACATCAACCTCTATGGTTATGGTTACCAGAATGTTTACGAACTCGGAGAGCTTGTGAATGTACGAGATCAGCGAGCCGAATTCGAAGGGACAATCGTAGAGACCAAGAAGCAGTAGGTTCCAATTCCTGGTTCACACAAACAAGCCATTTTCTTTGCGTCTTTGCGTGAGACCCCGGTTCGCCCCGCCGCATGAAGCA
>JBIJCS010000038.1:0-15658 GCA_044344575.1 Pirellula sp.
TAGCAAATCAAACGGTGGCTGACAGGGGACAGACCCCTCACCGCGATGCGTGGCGCGGGGAATGCTAGCAAATCAAAGGGTACGGATAGGGGACAGACCCTGAACCAGAGAGGCGGAATGCTAGCATTATTTGGGTGGCTGACAGGGGACAGACCCCTCACCGCGATGCGTGGCGCGGGGAATGCTAGCAAATCAAATGGTGCGGATGGGGGACAGACCCTGAACCAGAGGGGCGGAATGCTAGCATTACTTGGGTGGCTGACAGGGGACAGACCCCTCACCGCGATGCGTGGCGCGGGGAATGCTAGCAAATCAAACGGTGCGGATGGGGGACAGCCCCCGAACCAGAGGGGCGGAACGCTAGCAAAACAGGAGGCGGATCCGTACGCTACTAACGCGACCAACGACTCAGTCTCTCCACATACCCCGCCGAACCGTCCCGTACCCAACCATCTAACTGCCCCGGATCCTTCAACTGCTGTCCCCGACGCGTCGGGACCGCTAAGTAATGACTCTTCACCTCATGCAGACTCGTCATGTCCCCCCACAACTTCTCATACTGCGTCACCGGAAAAATATCCTCCTGGCCTAGACCCCACCGCTTCTTCACCTCCTTGATCGTTAAATACGTCGGTAACTTCGCCGCTAATCCTCGAACCCCTCGATGCACTAACTCACTGTCCCCCAACATCCCGCGATCCAATCCAAAATGTGCAAGCATCCCATCAATGTCGATCCAAGTCGACATGCTGGAGTAAAAGGTCAACCTCGATTCCGTTCGATCGTTGGGCATCGCTAAACCCTCTAATATCCGAACCCTCCCATCGACCCTCGCTAATCCACCCCCACGATCGTCTATCTTCCTGCCAACCATCTCAAACGTTAAACACGCTCCGGATTCCAAATGCTTGGTCAAACACACGCTGTCCAAATTCGCTCCCAATGTGTCAATGTTATGCAAAAACAATACCTTCAAGTTCGGATGCTCCCTCAACATCCGCTCTAAAGTTCCATTGCGAAGCAAATTTGCTATCTCATACCAATGCCCTACGGGATGCATGCACTGCTCTGGAAGATTTCCCGTGTAATCACTCCCCTCTCCTTGCCCCCTCGCCCAACTCTCCATCGCATGCCGAACACTCTCTCTAACCTTCTCCTGCTGATGATCCAGCCGCTGATGCGGTGTTTCTTGCCAGTAAAACAACAAGTCCCGCACCGTTGGTACCATCCTCAAGCCTACAGACATCCCCCGCGATAATATCACTTGGCCAGGATACTTGAAGTTCTCCCTCTCCCCCAAATACTCCGCAATCGGATCATGTGTCAAATACCCCGTCGCAAATACGTGCGGTATCGCTACTTGGTACTCTTCGCAAGTCCGCATCGATTTGGCTAAGTGCACCTCGACAAAACTTCGATGCTTCCCCTGAAACTTGCAAAATGGATGTAAGCCCTTGACCACCCCAGCTCCATTCGTCCATCTGGATCCCACCCCAGCCGCTAAAGTAATCACCCCAACTTCTCCAGCCGCTATCGCTCGCTGGCCTAACGAGCCATGTTCCGCCCGCGACTCACCGAACCCGCCACGAAGATCTTCTATGTCTCCACTCAGCACGTCGGTGACTTCGGAGTTGGTCGATATGCGATTGGCTGCCAAGCTAATACGACCAGCCAATATCTCCGAACGTATGTACTCATGCTCCTCTCGATCAAAACCATGATCGATCAACAGCTGTGTTAAAGAACTTGTCTCCTGATCCTCCCGCACGGAATTCGGCAACAGTCGCTCTAGCAACCGCTGAGCTCTCAGAGGATCTTCTCCACATCGTTGATTCAGCCGAATCAAGTCTTGCTTGGACTGCTCGCTTAACTCGCTCGTCGCTTTGCGAATCCATTTCGGTGCAATCAGCGAAAAATATCCATCGGGCATTACCGCTCGATCACCCTCTAGCACTTCGCAATACGATCCCCGTTCGTTGATCGCAAAATCGAATACCACCGGATCCATCGCAAAGGGAAGTCGCATCTGAAGCGACCGCTTTAATGCCACCGCCGTTTCAACCAGCCAAGCCCTCGCTGCCGTTTGGATTTTCGGAGCGAAAAAGAACCCCATTCCCCCACCCGACATCCCGCCCAACATCAAGAAGCCCCAGAAATCTTGTCCCCACTTTGCTTCACAACGCTCGATCAACGCTTCTGTGAATCGATTGGTGCACCACGGAATTATAGTTTGTAGCGGCCCTCGAAAGTTCTCCGTTGTCAATCGCGCCAAACGACGTATGTCACCCTCTCGCAACGACTGGACAATCTCTTCATAAATCTCAATCGCTCGCTGCCTTGCTCTCCACTCTTTGTCTCCTCGTACCAAGTACTTCTCTGTCACCATCTCCAGAATCGGTCCAACATTCTGAGCCATTCCACCATAAAGCAGGATCAAACTCGATTCGAGCGCATTGCGCGATGCTATCGGCATCTCCTCTGAATCCAACAGATGATGCTTGGGCAGCAACCGACCGCGGCTAATCCCAAACTCGGGATCTTCCCGCGTTGCGATCACCCCCTCAATCCTTTTGATCCCCGGCCATATCCCCCCGGAATCTTGCCAACCTCCCCCCGAACCTCCCAACCATTCTCCTAAAATCGCTCTTGCTGTGATCAGACTCTGGTCTTTTTCTGAAAGCTCTCCTTCCAGCCGATCGGTTTGTTTCGTTGCTCGCATCAAAACAGAGATCAAACAACCTAACAAGTTGGTTGAGACTGCTAACCGAGATCCCTTGGGTATATCATTGACTTTGCTGACCAGCTCAAGTCCGATATCGCTACGTTGCGTGATCGTTTGCAGCCATTGTTTGATCGACCGACCACATCCTTCCATCGCCGGTGGAATCAATCCCGAAGCAATGACCGCAGCCTTAAGCAATCCTAAGTGGTCTTTCGCAAAATCAAAGACTTCGTCGATCTCCTGTATCTCTGCTTCAACACCTAAATCAGTACTCACCAAACGCAACACGGGTCGGTCGATCACTCGAAAGTAAGCTTCCAACGGCGGTCTCGGTTGTGAATCCCTCCCGTGTACTCCTAAATTGATCGAAGCATTCAATACCCTTGCCCCCTCCGGAAAATCCATCCCCAAAAAGAAAATATCGCTCCAAGCCGAATGAGAGAAATCCATGCGAACGCTTGTTCGCTCTAAGAGAATACGGTAATCCGAAGTTTGAGAATCGCGTTGCAGCAGAAGTGGATGAACTCTCAATGGATGATCGTCCGGATGCGCTATACGGAACATCCACTGGTTTCCTCGAACGGTTCGCACACTCTCACGCACTTGGTCTGCCAACGTCTGGAAAGCCTGTTGGTAATAGGCTTTGGCCAACGCGCTGGCGACCCCTTGCGTTGGCCCCTGTTGATTCTGCTCTGCTCGCAAGGCTTCGATTGCCTCAGAGAATCTTCGTTCCAGAATGCTTTGTTGCGGCGAAAAAGGAATCATTCCGTCGCATGATTCTTTGAGGTTGTCTGGAAGGAAGTAGCGGTAGATAGCAGAAAGCAAAAATCCTGCGCGGACTCGATGATATAAATTGCTCGTCGACCTTCGAAAACGATCTAAGTCTTCGGATACTTCGAGTAGTTGGGAGACATTCAAGCGTTCCGCTAAAGACTCAACCGATCGATTCCGAATGCTGGGATCGTCCGACTCGATACAAGCAATCCATTCCATAGAGTGCATCCGCTCAGTTGCAACAGCATCAGAAGGATTCTTAGTTGTCATTTCGAATCCTATGTCTCTACCGATGGGTTCCGAGCAGTTCAATTAATTGCGTGAGGATTCGATCGCGGTCGATGCCGGAGAGTCCAAGTGCGAGTTGGCACTGCAATAAACCGTATTTCACACCGATATTGTAACGATAACCATCGATCTCATAGGCAAGATACCTTTCCCGCAACAACGCAGCTTGGAGTCCATTGGTAAGAGGTAGCGGGCCACGGTGCTCCATGAGCAGTTCTTCGAGTCGATTGAAAATAGTTGGCATCAAAACGTGCATGCCAAAGAAGCAAAGATACGTACCGCTACGAAAACCTGCGATGGTCAACTCTTGTTCGGCTTGAGTCGGCGTCGGCTTCTCGATCACGCGTTTGACTTCAACGATTCGTTCAAGATCATTTGTACGTATACCACCGATCGTTCCGAACTGCGGTAACAGGGATTCCCTGGTGGCTTGAACCGCAGAGACCATACACCCCTGTTTGCTCGCCACTTCGCATAATTGCATGGCACAACGTTTAGGCGTTTTACTGAAGCACAAGTGGTCGCCGACCATGTGGAGGAAAGGTTCGTTTCCTACAAACTCTTTGCCCCTAAGAATAGCTTGGCCATAACCAGCCCCGGCTTCTGATTGTTCGATGAACGTCAATCGATCTTGGTATTTGCCGGCAGCTTCGCGATACGCATGTGCAGAATCTGGATTGATAATTACGCCAATCGACTCGATTCCCGCAGAGTCAATCTCTTCGATAATCATTTCGATCGCCGTTTTTTCCACTCCGTCGCGATCGACTAAAACGTGTAGAGGTAAAGCATCTTGGCCTGGTCCAGCAGCAGTGACGATTGCTTTTCGGATTTTCATGGCACTATCTCGTCGAAGCTACTCTTCTCGATTGCGGTTTTTTTCTTGGATGGCAATTAGATTTTCTACGATCTCTTTCAAGGTAGTTCTAACTCGCCAACCGGGGTAGTCGCGCTGAAGTTTTCGGCAGTCGGAGATGTAGCAAATATGATCGCCTGTGCGGTTTGTATCGCTTAGGGTGTACTGAACGCGGTACGGGCTGAGATTGTGGATGAGTTCGATGCACTCCAAAACCGAAGCGGAATTACCTCGCCCTCCTCCTAAATTGTAGACTTCACCTGGTCGGGGATTCGAGTAGAAATGCTCAAATGCAGCGATCACGTCGCTGCTGTCGATCTGATCGCGCACCTGTTTACCTTGGTATCCGAAAATGGTGTACGGTTTCTGATGGACTGCGACATGGACGAGGTATGAAAGGAATCCGTGAAGTTCCACTCCTGCATGCGCTCCACCGGTTAAGCAGCCTCCGCGAAAGATTCCGACTTTCATCCCAAAGTACTTTCCGTATTCCTGAGCTAACACATCGGCAGCGGTTTTCGAAGCTCCGAAAAGGGAGTGAAGCGTTTGATCGATTCTGCATGATTCGTTGATACCATGAAAGTCTTCTGCTCTGGCATACTCCCAGCGTGTTGGAGTTTCCACTAAAGGGACTTCGTTGGGTGCATCACCATAAACTTTGTTGGTGCTCATGTGGCAGACTACAGCATGCTCCGCGTACCGTCGGACTCCTTCGAGAACATTGAGAGTTCCAACTGCGTTGACTTCGAAGTCAATGAGTGGAATCTCTTTGGCTTTGTCATGCGAAGGCTGCGCTGCGCAGTGGATCACTAAATCTGGAGGTGACCTGCGAAGCAACTCAAATAGTCCTTCACGATCTCGGATATCGATAGAGTACGACTCGAATCGCCGTGTTTGTTTCTGAAGGCGTTCGAGGTTTGTCCGAGTACTACCCGACGTACCAAAGAAGAACTGCCGCATATCGTTGTCGACACCGATCACATCCGCACCGAGTCGATCCCAGTGCAGGACAGCGGTTGAACCGATCAAACCACTCGAACCCGTGACAAATACTCGCATGCCTGCCCCCTTCTATTCGGACTTGAATTTCATGGGTATCTATTCATTGAATCGATCGGGCGAGGCAAGGCTAAGATCGATCGAGGGTGTTTGCCTATCTAAGAGTTCACCGACTAATTTTCCACTGATCGGTCCAAGACTGATTCCCATCATGGCATGACCTGTTGCAATTACCAAGTTGTCGAACCCTTTGGGGCGTCCGATATAAGGAACTCCATCAGGTGAAACGGGACGCAGACCTACCCAAGGTTCGATGCCTTCGAAATGCCCAGGTTTGAACCTTGGCATGTACTTTGGAATGCTCTTGACAATCCCTTGAATGCGACGTGGATCGATGGACTGGTTTAATTCTCCAAGTTGCATAGTGCCACCAAAGCGCAGTGAGGAAGCGATCGGAGTTACTGCAACTTTAGCTTCTACCAAGATCGAACAGATACTTGGGAGTTCAACGGGATTCGGTACTGTTAATGAATACCCTTTACCTGCTTGCATCGGTATCCGCAATCCGAGCGGTTTAGCCAGTGCTTCGCTCCACACTCCGCCGCTGAGTACAAATTCGTCAGCTTGGATGAGTCCATGGATGGTTTGAACTCCCTCGAGTTTTGCTTTTGACTGCCGCCACCCAGTGACGTGTTCACCATAGAGGAATTTACCACCGAGATTTTGGATGCGTTGCCGCAGCGAGCGTATTAACTGCCCTGGATTCAAGTGGCAGTCTTTGGGGTAGTAAACACTTCCTTGGACATCGACGGTAACATTTGGGTCGAGTGCCGTGGTTTCCTCTGGCGACAAGACGGAGGCGGGGATTCCAAGTTCTCTGGCTCGTTCAGCAAGGTGGGCTTCTTCGTCGAGCCCGTGTTGGGTATTGCAGAGCATCAGCAATCCTCGTTTGACGAGGGAACAATCGATTCCATCGTCTTGCCATTTGCAGTACAGATCTCGGGACGCAAGATTCAGGTCGCGCAGAAGGAGGCTTGCTGCCGCGACTTGATCACGGTTGGTCGCCATATAGAAACGGAATCCCCATTTCATCAAATCCAAGTTCAATCGCGGTTGTACATAAAAAGGGCTTTCAGGATCGCGCATCCATCGAAGCCCTTGAGAAATGACTCCCGGGACTGCGAGCGGCATGAAGTGGCTTGGGACGATCATCCCCGCATTTCCAAGTGAGCAGCTATCGGCATGTTCAGTGTTGCGATCAAGAATGGTTACATCCATTCCGCGCTGAAGAGCGGCCAGTGCAGATGAAAGACCAATGATTCCATTTCCTAAAACCAATACCCGTTTGGCCATTCGCGTCTCCTCAATTCAATCAACAAGTTGCAATACGCTAAAAAGGTGAAATCGTTTTCGTTCGATCAATGTGTTGGTTTCGAATCAGTCATCCGAACATTGGGGAGGATTAAGTCGGCGGCGTTGTTCTACCAAGAACGCATTGTAGTTTCCTTCCTCAATGGCATGACGTGCACGCTGCATCAGTCGTTGATAGAAGGTAAGGTTATGGATCGACAGCAATGTAGGTCCGAGCATTTCGTCCGCTTGGAATAAGTGTCGGATGTAAGCGCGACTGTGTTTACAAGCCAAGCAGGGGCAATCAGCTTCGATGGGCTTCGGATCATGGGTGTGGCAAGCGTTCCGCATGCGCAGTGGTCCGTCCGCGGTGAAGGCGAGTGCGTTGCGACCATTTCGAGTTGGCATCACGCAGTCGAACATGTCGATGCCTCGTGCGATTCCTTCGACGAGATCGATCGGTCGACCGACTCCCATGAGGTACCTTGGTTGATCTTCGGGTAGCGTCGGGGTGACCAGATCGAGCATGCGTAGCATTTCTGCTGGCGGCTCTCCAACGCTCAGTCCACCGATGGCGTAACCATCGAAGCCGATTTTTTGAAGCCCTTCTGCGGAAGCAATTCGCAACTCCGGATCCAATCCACCTTGGACGATTCCAAACATCGCTTGGTCTTCTTTTACAGCGCAGTCCTTACAGCGCTGCGCCCAACGCAAGGAGCGTTGCATTGCATCGCGGACTTCGTCTTGTGAAGCAGGAAGAGCCACGACGTGATCGAGGACCATGGCGATATCGCTACCGAGTTCTTCTTGGATTCGAACCGAGTCTTCAGGGCGAAGGTGGATCTTTGAACCATCCAAATGGGATTTAAAAGTTGCCCCATCTTCTGCGACTCGGTTGATTTCACCGAGCGAGAAAATCTGGAAACCACCACTGTCGGTAAGAATTGGTCGGTCCCATCCGGTGAATGCATGTAGTCCACCAAGTTCTTGGATGAGTTTGCTTCCTGGTCTAAGTCCGAGGTGGTAGGTGTTCCCAAGCATGATGTCAGCGTCGGTCGATCGGACTTGATCGATCGTCAATCCCTTGACGGTTCCTTGGGTACCCACGGGCATAAAAGCTGGGGTACGGACTATTCCGTGAGGCAGAAGCAATTCGCCGCGCCGCGCGCCGGTGTTCGGGTCTCGCGCAAGCATTCGGAATGGGAACTTGGTGGACAAAACCATAGGGTTGAGGGTGAGGCTTCGGCTCGGTGGAAAAGGAGTGCTAATAATTGCTAATCATGCGGTGCGGCAATGCAGAGGATTCTAAACGAGTGCAATTCCTCGCCAACACCGATTCAACCTCGTTTCGAGTAACTTTCGCCGACTTTCACTAGCCGCCTCGGATATCCTATTAAAAACGTCCGGGGGGAAGGATCCTGTTTTTAGGATTTCCAGATGAATCCCTCGAGAAACCTCCATTGAACAATCACGTACGGGAACCAAACTCGATGCACCGAAACGATTCGCAATTCGACTTGTCACATTCCAGGTCGATCGGTCTGAAAAGTGTTGTGAGCTGCGTAACCGCTTGCTTTTCCCACGTGGCGAGAGCTTTGTTCTTGGCCGGATCGGAGGATTCACAGGGTCGAGGCTGGTTGTCGAAGAGTCAAGAGAAGTTGGTCTTTGGGAAGTCTCTGCCTGCCGTCGGTGCGGTGTTGTCGATCTTGTTCATTGGGTTGGGATGCGAGCGACCGAAACCGTTAGCGGACGGGGAAGTTTCCGGGGCGGCGAAGGGGGCGTCGGACACCATTGCAGGAGTTATCGGAGGGGAGTCGGCACCCAGTGCGAGTGCTGGAGGCAAGAAGACGAAAGTAGCGTTGTTGTTGAACTGGTATCCCGAAGCGGAGCATGGTGGTTTTTATGCCGCGAAGGTTCATGGGATTTATGAAAAATATGGCTTGGATGTCGACATTCAGCCCGGGGGAAAGACGACTGTCGTGGCACAGAGTCTCGCTTTGGGGCGTGTTCAGTTTGGAGTCGCGAATGCAGACGATGTGTTGGTGGCGCGCAACCAGGATGTCCCCATGGTTGCACTGATGGCACCGATTCAGATCGGTCCACGTTGTATTATGGTTCGTAAGGATTCTGGGATAACCAGCTTTGAGCAATTGAAGAACCTTACGTTGCAAATCGATTCGGGACGTCCCTATGTTGCATTCATGAAGAGCAAGGGATTGCTCGATGAGAGCGTAAAAATTGCGCCGTATTTTGGCACCGTTGCTCAGCTTGTTGCTGGTCCTGGGTATGCCGCACAGGGTTACACCTTCAGCGAACCATTTATGGCTCAGCAGCAGGGGGTTGAGGTCACCCAACTGATGATGTCAGATCTTGGGTATAACCCGTATGCCAGCTTATTAGTCAGTATGGAACCTTACACGAAGGAGAATGCGGAGGTTTGCCGCAAGATGGTTCAAGCGAGCATTGAGGGGTGGCAGCGTTATCTCTTGGACCCCAAAGAGACGAACGCCGTGATCTTAGCAGCAAATAAGCAAGGTTTGACGAGAGAGGCTTTAGACTACGGTGTGGAGGCGCTGAAGCCGCTGTGTTATGTCAATCAAGTAACGCAGGATATTGGAGCGATGAGTCCAGAGCGGTGGACGCAACTTGCTGACACTTTGGTTGAGCTGAAGTTAATCGATCGGTCGAAACTGAAGTTAGAGGCTAGTTACACGCTCGGGTTTCTTCCAAAATCCGAGCCCGAATCGAATTAAATTTCTGGTCGGCATCGCGATTGGTCTTGCGTTAGTCAGGGATTTATGCCTATGTCTTTGTGATGTGCGGCATGCCCTGAGAAAGAAATACCGCCGATGACATCAAACGCAACAGGAAGCAGACTGTCGCTGTTTCATTCGTACCATTCTTTTGAAGAGGTGATAACCGCGTAAACGTCTAATCTCGTGTCTGTTTCCGTTAGGAGTGCGTCCATGTTAAGGATACGAATATTGTTTGCGTTGGCAGTCTGTTTTGTGAGTTATTGCTCAATTGGCCGAGCCGGCACAATTGGCTTTACTGGAGATTATGATCCGAGTAAGTGGGAAACGACCCATTTCAATTCGGACGGTAGTGTTGATACCAGCAATGCGCCGGATTCGATTACATTGGTTAGTTCGGATAATGGGTCGTTTAGTTTTGGATCGACTTCCTACTCGATAGTTGTTCCTGAAAGTGGAGCTTTGTACTTTCGTTGGTCGTTTACCACGGAGGATTTTTCCGCATTTTATGACCCCTTCGGATATTTTGTCGATGACAATTATACGAGAGTTTCTCGCAACAACTTGTTATCGCAATCTGGGTGGCGCAGCGTTTCTGTTTTACAGGGCCAAGTCTTTGGATTTCGGATTGACTCTCTTGATAATATTGTCCGCCGCAGTACCGTGATCGTGTCGAAGTTTGAGGCAGTGCCGGAACCGACATCCATGGCAGCGTTTGGTGGTGCGATGATTGTCAGTTGTTTGCTCGCCAAACGCCGCCGGAAGGGCAGTGCGGTCACAGATTTAGGGTAAGGCATGCCCTTCGGCTGTTTTACTGTTTGTTCTGTACTGCAAGTACTTGGTTGCCGATGCGAACGATCAGCATGTCACCGGCAACTGCGGCTCCGTAGAGAGTCGGGCCACTGAAGGCGGCGGCGGATCGTCGCCGTTCTTCGGTTGCTTCTTCGGCCATTGGAGTGGTTTCTTTGGGAATTTCCGCTGGGTCGATCGTCTCGTTTTCTGCGAGGACTTGAAATGTGGGTCCCTGTGCCACCACTGTCGTGAGTCCTTCTTTGCCGAAAAAGTAGAGTCGATTGCCGACACCGATGGGAGTTGCCCAGCAAGCCTGTTTTAGTCGTTCGTTGTAGAGCACTGCACCTGTTTCCAGGTCGATGCAACTGAGAACGCCTATGCGATTAACCCAATAAGCGTGTTTTCCGAACTGGGTCGGCGAGGCCCAGGAGGGGCTGAGTTTGTCGGCTTGCCAAACCCATTGAGCTTTCCAGCCGGAGTCTGTTCTTTGGACTCGGACCAAGCCATTGGATTTTTGGGCTTGGGCAGAATTTTCGCCGTTTCTACCGGCGGAGGCACCGACGAGTAGCGTACCATTTCCCGCATCGATAGGTGTTACCGTCGTATTGCCTCCCAGGTCGTTTACGGTCCAAAGCTCTTGGCCATCTTCGGGTGCGTAGCCTTTCACTGAACCGTTGGAGCTAACGACAACTTGCGTTGTATTTTCGACGTTGAATGTGGCAGGAGAAGCCCAGGAGCGTCCGGGAGCGCGGGGTTTGCTCCAGAGGGTTTCACCGGTCTGTTTGGACAGAGCGATGAAATGTCCGGGTCCGTCATGCTCAAGTAGCAAAAATAAGCGTTGGGAGTCTTGGCACGGAGATGCACCCAAGCCAAATTCGGCTTGCCAGGGTCCAAATTCTTTTTCGACCGATCGACTCCAGCGGACCTTTCCATCGTGTGTCATTGCGATGCAATCACCACTTTCGAAGAATGCGATGATTCCGTCGCCGTCGACGACAGGAGTGGGGGCAGCGCGGCTGACGAAGTAGCTGTTTGCCACTGGGGAGGAACTTGGTACGGAATGATCCCACAGGATTTTCCCTGTGGTACGATCCAAGCAGATGACATGGTATGTATCTTTCTTGGGGCCATCGACGGTGGTGACATAGAGTTGGTTTTCCCAAGCAACTGGAGAAGATTGTCCGTGTCCGACGAGTGCGGTCTTCCAAGCGATGTTCGATTGGGTCGTCCACTTTTCTGGGATCCGATCGGCGTTGATGCCGGAGGCTTGTGCGCCGAGAAAAGCGGGCCAAGAGAGACTTGGCGGGCTGGTTTGGTTGACGTTTTGAGCCTGTGAATTCGAGGTTGTCCCCTCTTGGGCTTGTGCAACCATGCTCACTGGAAGAATGAGGCTCAGGAGTGTAGATCCTAGAGTCCAGCGAGCGAGTTTGCGTCCAGTGAGGTCATCGTGGGAGCGAAGTTGTTTTAGTTTCACGATAAAGTGGGTCCTTGAAAGGGATCGAATTCACAGGCGAAAGTAGGGAGGTGCAACGGTAGTCACCGATTTACTTGCCGTACGGCAATTGCGGCACTGGGAGTACTAACGTAGCACCATAGTGGGTTTTGTCATACCCTTCTCCTGATTCTTCGGGAGTTGGGAGATGTGCGACAGCAAGGAGCAGGTTTCCCTCTTCGGGTGTAAAGTGCACCAATCCCTGTTCATCGGAAACGCGTTCGAAGTCAGGGTCTTTTCCGGGAGCCAGTTGAGCACCGCGTGGAATGAATGCGACGGAGATATTCTGTTGTGGTTTCCCTTTCCAGAGGACTTGAAGGGTAATAGGCTTGCCGGCAGAAATCTCGAGCAGTGGGGTAACGAGTACAAATTCCAGTCCCTGTTGTAGTGGTTTGATTTGTTCAGTGCCCTTCGTGGGGATCGTTTGAAATCCATCGGATGCGATGAAAAACGTCTTGCTCGATTTGATCGCACGTGTCTTTCCGTGAAGGGTATCCAGGGTATGGATGACTTGATAAACACCCAGTTCGTCGGGAATGACCTTTGCGGACCAGAATCCTTCTTTTTCTGCGGAGCCCATATCTTTGAGTTGGGGTTTCAGATCGGTGTTTTCTCCGTCGGGGCCGATTAAGTGCAATGCGACCGGAGCAAGAGAGATCTTGCTTGCGAGTTTAAAGTCGCGGTGTTCGTTTCCGTGGTTCCCCAGCATCAAGTCAATATGCACGATGTCACCTCGTCGTGTTACAAGCGGACTGGATTGCACCCAAGTATCGTGCGCCATGGTGATAGTGCTCAAGGTGATAGTGCTCAGGGTGAAGAGCCATAACCAGAAAAACGTTTTCTTATTCATCATCATTTTTTTCTTTCTTTTGATTTCTGACTTGCAGTTAAAAATGGACATGTCGGACTAGCGAGGATCAGTCGTCTTGCTGAATCACTTCTGCGCCTGCGCGTGTACCATAAGCGCGCCAGATGGTTAGATCGATGTTATTTGAAACGAAGAGGCTACTGCCGTCACAACGAAGTACATGAACTCCACTCCCGTGGTTGCTACGTGAACCGAAGATCCCGTACCCGCAGGTGTTCATGTCCATGAATTCGGAGTTGGGGGGGAGATAATGATTGTATGCGCCGTAGTATTCTCGTCCGTGGATCCAGCCGCCACCGCGTTGTCCGTTGTATCCGCGAGCCATGGCGATGACTTGAGCTTCGTAGGTACTTGGATCAGCTGGGGCCACGAAGCCGTTGGCCAACCCAGCAGCGGTTGGAGGAGTGGTTGTCGATCTCCAAACGCAAGCGACGTTCACCATGGTTCGGATCCGGTCGTTTCGATTGGTGGGAGCGGAGACATTTGTGGTAGGCAAACCCCGAAGGGATTCTGCGAAGGCTGCGGTTTGACTGAGTCCATCCGTGATCGATGCGAATTTGACTTTTGCGTTTGTCCAAAGAATACCGTCGGTGAGCAACCGGGAATCATAGTTGGTACCAACGCCAGTACCGAGATTCATGTGGTAGTTGTTACCCGCATAGACGTTGATTGGCCCGGAGCCACTGAGCGTGACGACTTCAAAGACATCCGGTCCGTTGTCGCTTGGGCAGCGGAAGTAGGGTAAAACAGTTTGTGCTGGGATAACGAATTCAGGGGTCAGTGTGCCGGGGCAGCATCCGTTTTGCATTCTTTTGCTAAAGTCTAGCATGGAGTGCAAATTGCTGTTTTCGAAGAATGGCAACAAGGAGGCTTGGACGGAAAAGTTCCCAGCGTTTCCATTATTGATTCCGTAGAGAGAGGGTAGTCGTTTGAATGCGGATTCGTAGTTGTGCAAAGCGAGGCCGATTTGGTGCATATTGTTCGAGCAACTCATCCGTCGAGCAGCTTCGCGGGCTGCTTGGACCGCAGGTAGCAGCAAGCCGACGAGCACGCCGATGATGGCTATAACGACGAGGAGCTCGACGAGCGTAAACGCACGTCTCGGCGTGTGGCACTTGGTGTAATTCAGTCTCATAAAACTCGTGTCTTTCGTTTTAGTATTTTTGGTTGTATGCAAATGAAGCAAGGCGATAGGGCGCGGTCTATTTAGGCAATCTGCTGTGCGTAACATGCGGTCCGGGTTGTGCACGCTTAAGACACGTCCTTCTCAGTTGGAGGGTGATCAGAACATATGTCAAAAGCGTGCAAGCTCGGACCGGGTTACGTCACGAGGATTGTGTGTAGAAGCTGAGTCGAAGTACTGAGCTCAATGCAGAGTGACTGCCTACATGCGGATAGACTGCACAAGCCAGAGAGTAGCTAGATCACTTGCAGTATTGTCGCTTGAGGAAACAAGTCCTTCGATTCAATGAAGCTTATGCTTTGGGAGGCGGGGGCTCCGGAGGCAAATCGCTGGCACCAAGCGGCATAGCGTTGCTTGCGATGTGAATACAAGAGAAAAGGGGGATTTCTATTTTGGGGAAATCATTTGGTATCCAAGAGAGCTGAAGGAAGTCCCAGTTCGTTCCATTGCATTTGGCGGCTGATATCCCTAGCCAATAGCGTATTGGTTTCGTTGCGTTCTTTGCGGTGGTGGTACTAATGTCGCGGTCAGAGCTTGAGTTTTGCGTGACAGTTATTGAGTTGGTCGTCGCACAGGAATTCGAGTTTACTGTAGGTTTGCAACACGATTTCTTCGATGGGTTCCGCGCCTCGGATTGATTTTTGGAATGGGCTACGCAGGATTGGTGTGCTTGGCTGGTCGCAAGCAGCCATCGGTTTTGTAGTATTGTGTTTTGTGGTGGTGTATCCGTGGGACGCACAGCATAGCTTGGAGGAGTGATTCCGCGTTTCCTCGCCCATATTTCTCGTTCAGCGGGGGTGGTACAGCAGCAACTTGTCCAACATTTCTTTGCCGAGTCGCAGCCGCAATGACCTCCTTGGCAGGGATAAGGGACTTCTTCTTCCTGAGTGCCGGCTGGAGTGAACGGTGAGCTGGTGGGAAGCGCGATTGGGAGAAGGCAAGCAACGAACACAAGCAGGATTATCGAACCGATAAACCGCTTCCGTGTTTGTTGATGTTTAATAACGCGTAGATCCACAGGTTCGCCTAGTGCTACTGGCACTACGAGAGAACGCTCTGACCACCCTCCGAGCTAGATTCTAACTCCACGCATTGCAACTGTGGACGGGTAAATTCGTGAATGCGACAAATCGCCCGAAGCTTACCGCGTTAGTCATGGGAATTTTGGTAGCCGTTTTTCCACGAAGGCCTTCATTCCTTCGGCGGCCGACTCGGTGCTTGCAGAAGTCGAAAGCATGGCAGCACCACTTGAGAGGTGCATGAACATCGATTCACCGATCATTTCGTTGAGCAAACGTTTGGTCAATCCAACCGCCTCGGCAGAGCCTTGGGCGATTGTGCCAATCCAATCGTGGGCCGCAGCCCAAATTTGTTCGGAGGGTACCAAGCGGTGGATGATTCCGAGGCGATGCAGTTCGGCGGCAGACAGGGGTTCGCGGCCGAGGAGTAGGCGTGACGCAGTTGCACCGGAACAGCGAAAAGCGATGAGTGGAGTTGTTAGACCTGAGACCAATCCATACAGAGGTGCGGGAATGGAGAACTCTGTTCGGTCGCTTGCGATGACCAAGTCCGCAGCGAGGC
>JBIJCS010000414.1:0-4658 GCA_044344575.1 Pirellula sp.
TGCGAGGTGCTGGTTTTACGGCGATGACTTATGATCCTTGGGAGCGAAGGTTATCGGAGGTGGTTGGAGAGAAGTCGAGGCGAGTGACTGGGAATCACTTGTGGGTAAAGGATTGCCAGTGGGTGCAGGAGCGATGTGCGCAGAGTCGTCGGTATGAGGTTTGTGGGGTAACGTTTTAGGAGATGGAGAAGTCGAAGGTGGAGTTCAAGCGGATAGGCTTTTATCGGGGTGGGATTGACATGTCGGCTGGTGGAGTGGCACCGTATGCTGATCGATTGCTGCGCGCGTTGGGGGAGCATCATTTTGAGCAGATGCAGGTAACAGTGATTGGAGGTGAGGAAGGTGTGGAGGCGGGAGGGTTTTTGCGTCGGAAGGTGAAACGCAATGGAGTGATGCGTAAAGCAATGTTTCATGCTTCGGATAGCCTTTACCATCTTTTGCATCCGAGTGCGGGAGGTCGGATAGGGCCGTATCGTGGTTGGTTATCGCGGGTGCACTGTGATTTGCGGTATGACTTGTTGCATTTCCCGTTTCAGGTTCCGCCGCGGATCACGTTTCGTTGTCCTTTCATTATTACGATGCATGATGTCCAGGAGTTGCATTTTCCTGAGTTCTTTTCGCCGAGGGATCGGATGTTGCGGGCCGAATTGTATTGGGGTGCGATCACACAGGCGAGTCGAGTGGTGGTGTCATTTGAGCATGTAAAAGGTGATTTACTCAAGTACTTCAGGATACCGGAGGATCGAGTGGTGGTGATTCCTGTTCCGTATTCCAAGTGCGGATTTGATGAGGCAGGGGAGGGGCAAGAGTCGGAGATTGCGAATCGGTATCAAGGTTTTGGCAGATATTTTTTGTATCCTGCGCAGACATGGAGGCATAAGAATCACTTGGGGTTAATCGAGGCATTCGAGCGGGTTTGCAGTGCAAGTTCGGAGCGATTGCACTTGGTATGTACGGGGGTGAAGAATGAGTACTATGACGAGGTGATTCGAGAGCGTGTAGAGAGTTCATTGGCCCGCGATTCGATTCATTTCCTCGGGGTTGTATCCCAGGAGGAGCTCAAGTGGTTGTATAGCAATAGTTTGAGTGTTGTAGTTCCATCGTTGTATGAGGCGGGAAGTTTTCCGTTGATTGAAGCGATGCAATTGGGGGTTGCTGTGTTAGTGGCTGCGACGACATCGTTACCAGCGACGATTGGGGATTCACGTTTTGTGTTTGATCCTCGGGATATTGGAGAGATGTCGGGACTGATGTTGCGGATGGTGCAGGATCAGGAGTATCGTCGCAGTGGGGAGGAGAACAGTAGGATGCGCGTAGAGCAATTGGGACAGATTCAGGTAGGGCCGATGGTCGAAGCGTTGTGGCGGGATACGTTAGAGCGTGTAGGGTCGGATTCGGTGCGGAACAGCAAGTAGAGGATTCAAGGAGATGGGAATGGGTAAGATCAAGATACCGGTGTACAAGCCGACGATAACGGCGCTCGAGAAGGAGTATGTGATGGCTTGTTTGGATGAGGAGTGGATCTCATCGAAGGGTCGGTTTATCGGACGTTTTGAGGAGGAGTTTGGGCGTTATGTGGGGATATCCCATGCGTTGAGTGTATCGAATGGGACGACAGCGTTGCATGTAGCTTTGATGGCTTTGGGGATCGGTGCGGGAGACGAGGTGATCGTGCCGACGTTGACGTATGTAGCTTCTGCGAATGCGGTAAGTTACACGGGGGCGAAGCCAATTTTTGTCGATTGTGAGCCGGAGACTTGGAATATTTCATTGCATGACATTGAGAGGGTCATTTCGAGTCGAACGCGTGCGATTATGGCGGTGCATTTGTATGGTTTGCCTTGTGACATGCATGGGATAATGGAGTTAGCCAAGCGGCATGATTTGTTGGTGATAGAAGATTGCGCAGAGGCGATTGGTTCGCGGATTGGAGGTCGGCATGTGGGTGGTTTTGGGGATATTTCGAGTTTTAGTTTTTATGGGAACAAGACGATAACGACTGGGGAGGGAGGGATGGTAGTGACGGGAAATCCCACGTTAGCGGAGCGTGTTGCGCATTTGAAGGGTCAGGGGTTGGCGAAGTTTCGAGAGTACTGGCATGACATTGTTGGGTACAATTACCGCATGACGAATTTGTGTGCTGCGATTGGATGTGCACAGATGCAGCGATTGGAGGGTACGCTGGAGCGGAAGACAGAGATTGCGGAGTTGTATCGCCGAGAGTTGGGTGACGTGATGGAGTTCCAGGGGGAGGTTGAGGGGATGGAGCATTCGCATTGGATGGTTTGTGGATTGTTACCGAGTGGTTTGCTACGAGATCCGATGCGAGAAGCTTTGGGGGAAAGGGGTATTGAGACACGACCGGTGTTTTATCCGTTGCATTCGATGCCGATGTATAGTGCGGGTTATCGTCGGATGCCACATTCGGATGCGTTGTCGAGTCGAGGGATTAATTTGCCGAGTTATCCAGAGTTGACGGATCAGGAGGTATGTTGGGTGTGTGAGAATTTCCGCGAAGTGTTGAGCGAATTGTCCTAGGGGCACAAGAGTGACGCGACGAGCAAGATTGAATCGACGGGGAGATCGTCGGGGAGAAAAGACTTGAAAGTTTCGATTATTACGGCGGTATACAATCGGGCGTCAACGATTGCGGACACATTGGAATCTGTTCGTGGGCAAGACTATCCGGGGATTGAGCACATTGTTATTGACGGGATGTCGACGGATGGAACGGATGAGGTGATATCGCGTTATCGATCGGGGCTTGCGAGGGTGGTACGGGAGAGGGATTCGGGGATTTATGAAGCGTTGAATAAGGGGATTGGTTTAGCGAGTGGGGACATCGTTGGATTTCTTCATGCGGACGACGTTTATGCTGATCGTGGTGTGATCACGAGTGTGGTGGAGGGGGTACGTGGGTTGGGTGCAGGGGTGATTGGAGGGGTGTATGGAGATTTGGAGTATGTGCAGTGGAGTGACATGCACAAGCGGGTGCGATATTGGAGGTCAGGTGAGTATCGGGTGGAGCGATTTCGGCGGGGATGGATGCCGGCACATCCAACGGTTTATTTGCGGAGGGAGTGTTATGAGAAGTTTGGGGGGTTTAGGGAGGATTTTCAGATTGCGGCGGATTACGAGTTGATGGTTCGCATGTTGGCGGTGGGTGGTGTAGCGATGGGGTATATTCCGCGCGTATTGGTGAAGATGCGAGTGGGAGGGAAGAGCAATGCAACGTTGAGGAATCGTTTGCAAGCGAATCGGGAGGATCAGCGGGCTTGGGAGGTCAATGGTGTGGGAGTTCCGATTGGATTGCGATGGATGAAACCGATGCGAAAACTGCTTCAGTATGTGTTACGATGAGAAGAAGTTTTATAGAAACTTCATGTTTGGTGGGTTCTCAAGCCGATGGGGCTAGGGAGTGGGCGTAGGGTTGCATGGAATTGGGTGGACATTCCTGCGCGGAGACCCTACGATTACTTAAGTGCTAGCATCTTTTGGAGGATGCACTTGGGTAGTGTTTTGAAGTGGGGGAGGGGCATTCGATGGACAGGCCGCACTTGCAATATGGTTTTGACGAATCTGGGGCGGGTGGGCGTGCGACGAGTGTAGTGGAGGAGCGGCCGGTACCGAGTATTGATTTCTATGGTGCGTTATGGCGGCGCAAGTCGGTGATTGTTTTGTTGTCGTTGTTGGGGGCTGGTATTGCGAGTTTGTTGTACACGCAAGCGACGCCGGTTTATGCATCGGTCTTGCGGCTGATGTTATTTATCCAGGCTCCACCGAGTGTGATAAACGGTGAGGTGATTCCGCAGACGGTAGCGTTAGAGAAGCAGCGGGTGTTGTTATCTGGGCAGACGGTCTTGAGTGAAGCGATGAAGCGGGGGCAATTGGAGAAGTTGCCAACGTTCGTCGGTTCTGAGTCACCGTTATCTGATTTGCGGCGGATGTTGACGATCGCACCTGTTGGAAAGGACTTGTCGTCGGATGCGTTGGAGATTGTCTGTGAGGGGAGGGTCAAGGAGGATTTGCAGGGGATCCTCAATCAGGTTGTAGCTTCCTATATTTCTGCGATCGAGAAGGACTCGGAGATATCTGGTCGGGAGTCGGTGGAGTTGATTGAGCGGTTGCAGAAGTCTTTGTTGGAGGATCAGAAGCGGGATCAGGATCGATATTATCAATTGCAGAAGGAATTGAATTTAACGGCGGAGAGCGACAAGGGTCGGTGGGTCAATCCGTATGTGGCGGAGATTGAGAAGTTGCGGTTGTCGCGGGACGAGGTGGTTTTAGAGTTTCGCCAGGCGGATCAGCAGTTGGAGCAATTGCAGGGTGCGATTTCTCAGACGGGTGGCAGTGATGAGAAGGTAAGGTTGGCGGTCATTGAGGCTAAGAAGTACTTTAATTTGGACAAGCAGCAACCGGGGATGGATTTGTTTAGTCCTTTGACGGATGAGGATCGGCAGCGGTTGATGCGTTATGAGCAGCGGATGGAGTCGGCGAATGCGGACATGGTGGTATTGGAAGCGGAGCGTCAAGAGGCGTTGAATCGTTATGGGGCGAAGCATCCGCAGGTAGAGTTTGTGGAGGCGAAATATCAGGCGGCGGTTCAAACGCGTAAGAAACTGAATGAAGAGCTTGAGACGTTGAAGGCATTTTTGCGT
>JBIJCS010000663.1:0-4653 GCA_044344575.1 Pirellula sp.
AGCTATTTTCATGGAGACGAATCTTTCGATGTCAAATCCAGTGCCGATTAAGAGTAGATACGCCAGTTTGAAAAGCAAACGCAAAGATGCATCAAGGAATCAAAGTGTCTTTGGAAGGTTGCTTCTTGATCAGACCAAGAGACGGCTAGGCTTCGAAATCCTCGACAAGAGAGCGGTGTTCAACGCAACCATGGTAGTCGATGTTAATGACTACCCCACGGGTCTTTATCCCAGTTCCTTTTTTTCGGCTGGTGACCATGTCTTTTTCTCAGCAAATCACCCCTATGCCGGAAACGAACTTTGGAAATCCGATGGGACGCCAGAGGGGACTTCGATCGTTAAAGACATTTGGCCAGGTATCGCTGGTGGGGTAGAAAATTTCTTAGCAGAGGCCAACGGGACGGTGTATTTCCGAGCAACGGAGAATTACCATGGAACTGGATATGAGCTTTGGAGATCCGATGGAACCGATGCCGGTACGTCGTTAGTGAAAGATATTCATGTTGGACCGGGGCATTCCCTTCCAGAAAATGGCTGTAATTTAGGTGGGACGTTGTATTTTACAGCGGACGATGGCACGAATGGCAGGGAATTATGGAAATCCGATGGAACAGAAGCAGGCACGGTTCTTGTTAAAGACATCAATTCAGCGGTCGGATCGGATCCATTTGGTTTGGTTGCGGTGGGATCAGTGCTCTTTTTTATCGCAGATGATGGTAGTGGGCGACAAGTTTGGAAATCCGATGGAACTGATGAAGGAACGATTCCGGTAACAGATGCTACTGGGGTAGGTTATATAACTGTTGTTGGAGGCGTGGCTTATTTCTCTTCGAATGATGGAAGCCACGGATATGAATTGTGGAGGTCCGATGGAACCGCAGATGGAACGGTGATGGTGAAGGATATTGGTCAGGGAGTCAGCTCGTCTCGTCCTGACAATTTAACGAATGTCGGTGGCGTACTTTTCTTCAGGGCATATGGCGGAGACGTTGGATGGGAGCTTTGGAGGTCTGACGGAACCGCAGATGGAACGTTTATGGTCAAAGATATTCAACCTGGATTTGGGTTTTCTGGGTTTCCTCAGCGTCTCACCAACGTGAATGGTAAATTGTTCTTCTATGCGGATGACGGCGTGCATGGTGGTGAATTGTGGATATCCGATGGAACGGATCAAGGCACAGAGATGATTCAAGACATCCACCCATCGGGTTCATCGAATATCGCTTATCTGACGAATGTGAACGGCACGCTCTTCTTTCGAGCAGATGATGGGGCGACAGGAGAGGAGATTTGGAGCTCTGACGGGATTCCCGGTAGAGCATCACGCGTTAAGGATATATTTGTTGGGGGTAGCGGTTCTAATCCGAAAAATCTACGGAATTTGAATGGATCACTTCTCTTTTCCGCGACTGCAAATGAATCCATCAGTCCCCAAGTCTGGATTTCCAACGGATCGGACTCCACTACAAGGCAAATCACCAATGTCGTTGGATCCCGAAGTAGCGGTACAAATATTATTGGTAACCAAAAGAGCACTGTGTATTTCACCGCAAGCGATGCCTCCAATAGTGAATCGCTATGGAAAGCCGATGGAAACGCTACGAGTTCAAAATCTATCAAGGACCTAAAGGTATTAGGATCATTTGCATTTACCGAACTTGGTGATCAAGTTTTTTTTGTTGCCGATGATGGAATACACGGTCAAGAGCTATGGAGATCGGACGGAACCGAATCGGGAACTGTGCTTGTGAAAGACATCCAATTGCCGGGTGTGTCGTTTAACACACGTTTATGTAATGTCAACGGGACCCTCTTTTTCTTTGCAAACGACGGTACCAATGGCCGTCAACTTTGGAAATCTGACGGAACGGAAACTGGGACCGAAATGGTGACTGAGGATTCCCGGCTCGGGGCATTGGGTCCGCAGCTTCGGCTCGTTAGTTACAAAGGAATGCTGCTTTTCGGCGCTGCCGGCGACAAAGATCTTTGGATTTCGGATGGAACGTCCAGTGGCACGAATCCAATCAAGAGTTTTGATAATGGATCGTTAGGGTCTAGCCTCGGATTTACCATTTCAAACGGCATCGTATTTTTTCAGGCTCGCACCAATGAGACAGGAAATGAACTATGGAAGACTGATGGAACGCCGGAAGGTACACAGTTAGTAAGAGATATTCATCCTGGTGGAAACTGGTCGAATCCGCGTGAATTAACGGATGCATCTGGAGTATTATATTTCCTAGCAGATAACGGTACGAACGGAGTGGAGCTTTGGAAATCGGATGGGACTCTGGACGGTACGCAGTTGGTCAAAGATATCCGATCCGGATCCGATGGGAGTTTTTTTCTTTCGTATCTTACCAATGTCAATGGAACGGTCTATTTTTCAGCTAACGATGGAACGCACGGGTTCGAACTTTGGAAATCAAACGGAACGGTCGATGGGACCGTTCTAGTGCAGGATATTGCTCCGGGGAACAAAAGTTCGTCTCCCAGAGACCTCAAAGATGTCAATGGAACGCTTTATTTCGCATCCGATGATGGCACGCGAGGGAGGGAACTCTGGCAGAATACCGATGGAGGCACCGAAATTGTTGCTGATATTGCAGAGGGATCCTTCAGCAGCGGCCCATCGCATCTCATCAATGTCAATGGACAGCTTTACTTTGGTGCAGCTAATAATTTCGGGCGGGAATTATGGACCATCGACGGACCGAGTGACATTCATCTATCTTCGGATACACTCCCAGAAAACCGAGCGGTCCATACGATCGTCGGGCAACTGAACTCAAGTTCGAATTCTCCATCGGACACCTTTGTTTATACACTTGTCGTGGGTGCTGGTGACCGGGACAACGGTTTCTTCAGCGTAGAAGGTAGTAACCTACTCGCAAATCACAGTTTCGATTTTGAATCGCAATCGAATTATACAGTTCGGGTTCGGTCCACCGATCAGGATGGGTTCTACCTCGAAGAATCCTTCGGTATCTGGGTGACCGACATTAATGAAGCACCGACAAGCATTACGATTTCCTCTTCGGATCTCTTGGAGAATGCTGGCGTGAATGCGGTCATTGGTGCATTGAGTACAGTTGACCCTGATGCGGGAAATACGTTCACCTACACGTTGGTGGCAGGTACGGGTGATGGTGACAACAGTGCGTTCAACATCGATGGCAACAACTTGCGTGCGAACGCAAGTTTCGACTTTGAGACCAAGTCGAGTTACACGATCCGAGTACGTTCGACCGATCAAGGTGGGTTGTTTACGGAGAAAGCGTTCACGATTAGTGTTCTGGATGTGAATGAAACGCCGACGGATATCGCTTTGTCGCCGACAACTATCCCGGAGAATGCCGGCGTGAATGCAGTGGTTGGAGCAATGAGTACGGTGGACCCTGACGTTGGGAATACGTTCACCTATACGTTGGTCGCTGGTACGGGTGATGGCGACAACAGTGCTTTTAACATCGATGGCAACAACTTGCGTGCGAACGCAAGCTTTGACTTTGAGACCAATTCGAGTTACACGGTTCGTGTACGGTCTACGGATCAAGGTGGGTTGTTCACGGAGAAAGCGTTCACGATTAGTGTTCTGGATGTGAATGAAACGCCGACGGATATTGATTTGACGGTGGTCGATTTGGAAGAGAACGCCGGACCGAATGCTGTCGTTGGTGCGTTGAGCACGCTGGACCCTGATGCTGGGAATACGTTCACCTACACGTTGGTCGCTGGTACGGGTGATGGCGACAACAGTGCTTTTAACATCGATGGCAACAACTTGCGTGCGATTGCAAGCTTTGACTTTGAGACCAAGTCGAGTTACACGGTTCGTGTACGTTCGACGGATCAGGGTGGGTTGTTCACGGAGAAGGCGTTTACGATAAGCGTGCTGAATGTGAATGAAACCCCGGTGGATATTGATTTGTCGTCGACAACGATCCCGGAGAATGCCGGGATGAATGCGGTGGTTGGAGCATTGAGTACGGTGGACCCTGATGTTGGGAATACGTTCACTTATACGTTGGTCGCTGGTACGGGTGATGGAGACAACGGTGCTTTTAACATCGATGGCAACAACTTGCGTGCGAACGCAAGCTTTGACTTTGAGACCAAGTCGAGTTACACGGTTCGTGTACGGTTGTTCCCGAGGGCGTTTTGGTGAACGGAACGAGCGGGAACGATACGATTTTGGTCACCTATCTTGGTGATGGAACGACACATACTTGGAGTGTGAAAGTCAATGCGGCGGCGGCAACCAATGTCAGTGGAAATCTCATTGTCGACGGTTTAGCTGGCAATGACACGCTGCAGGTTATCGGTCGTGCATCGAATGATGCGTATGTTCAAGAAGCGACCCGATTAGTACTCAACGGAGCGATGGTTTCATTCCCTAGAATCGAAACGTTGCGAGCGGTTGCGGGGCTTGGTAATGATACGATTAGGGTGCTAGAGCCAGTCGTAACCGGCATTGCCGCGACTTATGATGGTGGTGGTGGAATTGATACCCTGGAGACCGTTGCTGGTACAAACACTTGGAGTGTAACCGGTGCGGGAGCTGGGACCTTGAATGGGGCTTTTCCGTTCTTGGGCGTGGAATCCCTACAAGGTGGTACGGGGGACGATCAGTTTATCTTTGGAGCGACGGGT
>JBIJCS010000416.1:0-4639 GCA_044344575.1 Pirellula sp.
TCCGTTTGGTCAGCATACTGCGCCGCGGGATTCAACGTGTTCTCTGGCAACCTCCCGTAAAGCTCTTCCAATCGCTTTGCATCGCGATAAACACTATTTTCACCAGTATACCCCTGCAACGTCTCTCCAAACACATACATCGGAATCAACCGATTCGAATGGTTGGTCCAACTGCTATAACTCTGCGGACGTGTTCCCCAATATCCCCAATACGCTGTCCGCGACTTGATCGCGACATATTGCTTCGCCGCCAAGGAATCCAATCCCGAAGGTATCACCACATCCTCAGGACGCGGTGGTGGCTCCTCACCCTTCTTCTCCTCCTTCTTCTCCTGCCCTAAACCGCTCACTGCAAACGAGGAACACGCAAGCAATGTCACAAAAAACTGTCTTGCAAACTTGGTAGATTTCAATCGCATCATGACGTTAGGTAAGGAGTATTGGATCACGAAACAAGCCCCCCCGAGCCTGCCTCCCGCCGACCAGTGTCCCGGGAATCAAACAGCAAATCAAGCGGTGGATTTGTCGCAATTCACAAGAAGTTCATATTCGCTGCCAATGATCATCTCGCCTTTTAATCCCATCGACGAACAACCCGAACAACGCACACCCTAGGAACATCTTGCCACTAGTAACGAGGTACCGATGGATCAATCTCCTGACTCCAAGAATCAATGCCTCCAGCCATACTCAACGCTGTAGGGAACCCGTTTTGCCTGAGCCAATTCGTTACCCGTAGCGAACGGCCTCCATGATGACAAAACACCACCACCCGCCGACCTTGCATCGCCTCCGACACCTCCGACGACGGAGGCCACTGACTCATGGGTACCAACGTCGTTCCTGCAATACTCGCCGTCTGATGCTCTCCCGGCTCGCGACAATCAAGAAAAAACACTTGCGTCCCATCATCGTCCTGCTGCCGATCCAACCACTGCTTTGCCAACGCTACGTCAATCTCTATCACAACTTCTACCCCGCTAAACAACATCCTCGAAACGAAATCGGGCCAGAGCACCCGCCCCAGCCCGATATAACATACTGGATCTCAGTCAGATAGCGACTACTCTACAGAAGATGCGTCCCAAGTATCGCCCGCATCCTTCGAACCCATCGCACCCCAAGTCCCATAAGGACTCGGTTCGTTAGCGCGCGCTCCGTCATTACCCTCTGGTCCTAACCGACCTGCATCACCCGCATCGACCGAATTCGGTATGAATCGCACGTTGTTGTCCGCAAACACAACGTGCGCTCCAGCACCGTGATAACTCGATGCCGACGATATACCCCAGTCCCACAAACCTATGTTGCAGGATGGCGAATTCGGTGGAAGAATCGTTTGGATCGAAGCATGATTGTAGTCACCATCATGCCAACGCATCCCTTGCGAATGCCACAAATCCCCCGTGTTTACCATCGACGGATTGTAACGATCCCCCTGCTGAACCCGCTTGCATCCCGACGGTGGCTGCACGTTCGCTTGACCCGCCGCCTGCCATCGTGCTCCCTGGATCCGCAACTTGCCCTGCCCTGTCGCCAAGTTAAGCGATGGAGTTGTTCCAAACTCTCCCAGCAATATAGTAAACGCTGCGCCGTCGGTTATCTCGGAAATCCGACGAGCATAACGCCCCTGGAACGCACCACGGTTCGCTGCAGGGTGCCAAGCGTTATTCGCGCTGACAATCGTGTCCCCATAACATCCCGCGTAATTCACCCGACCCGATCCATCGTAGTCCCAATTCGCATCCACATTCATCTTGCCCGGATCCGAGGGACATCGCAACGATGCTATCTGGGTCCTCCAAGGTGTAAAGTTACCTTGCATGTCCCATGTCGATCGGAAAAATGGACGCTGATCCTGAATCTGTGTGTAAAGCTGATTCTGCTCCATCATCGGAAGAACCGATACGAATAACGAATATCGGTTAATCGGAAACCGCCCCACATTCATGTCCGCATCATGCACACTCCACGGATTGTAAGAACATGGACCCGTCGCACCCGCCGGCAGTCGCTTGTATGCGGACTCGTAATTCAATACCGCCAATCCCAATTGACGTATGTTGTTCGAACACGACATCCTCCGAGCCGCCTCCCGAGCAGCTTGCACCGCCGGCAACAATAGCCCAACGAGAATGCCGATGATCGCAATCACCACCAACAACTCCACAAGGGTAAACCCTCGTCTTTGCCGTAACGACATGAGACGATTCTCCATAAATAAGAAAGGTAAAAAATAACGAATCCCGCAACTTTACCTCTTGGGAAAGCGCAGTCAATTATTTTAAAAGATCCGTTCACAAAAGTCCACTACGGAGGTGGTTTTCCCCTACAACCCAATCAACCGGGCACCTAACCCCCACAAAGCAGACCAACCTTTCATCACCGAAACTTCCAACTTGTTTCGGTATCCCTAGCGCACTCCTGGCTAAATCAACAAAATTTATACAGCCACGCCCCCTAGATCGGGGCTCCCTTCCAACGCGCAAATGCCTCGATGGCAAAAAACTCCGGTAACCCTAACTTGTTGTAACTATCCGCTGTCCCCCGATTCCGATCCTCAGCCCGCTGCCAAAACTCCCGAGGATCACTCCCAGGAAACAACGCTTTGTCCTTCTGACTCTCATGCATGAATATCGCATTCCGCTTCAACGCTAAATCGCTAGGACTCAGTGGCACCGCAATCTCAATCTCATGCAGCGGATATTCCTGCCAAGCCCCACGATACATCAGCACTTCCGGCAACTCCCTACCCTCATGCTTCCACTGAAACAACACAGCAAAAATCGCCTCCGCACACACGCGGTGCGTTCCATGCGGATCCGCTAAATCACCCGCGACGTAGATCTGGTCCGGCTTGACCCTCTGCAGTAACTCGTCGATGATCGCAATGTCCTCAGGTCCCACCGGCTTCTTCGCAATCGTCCCCGTTCGGTAAAACGGCAAATCGAGAAAATGCAAATTCGATTCCGGACAACCAATCTCCAATGCCCCCGCTCGCGCTTCGTTCTTGCGTATCAACCCCTTGATCCGAAGAATCGAATCGGTATCGGGCTGTCCCGGCTGCTTGTTCTCTAATTCAGCTCGTACCCGCTGCGCCATCTCCGCAGACTTCTGCGAATCAATCCCGAATATCTTGTTGTACTCGCTGACCAAATCCGCAACCATCCGCGCATCGTGATCAAATACCGCGATGTTGCCCGAAGTCATATACGCTATGTGCGTATCATGCCCATCCTGTATCAACCGAATCAATGTCCCCCCCATACTGATCACGTCATCGTCCGGGTGTGGACTAAAACACAATACTCGCTTCGGTGTGTCTCCCGCAGGATGTGGATTGATCGTTCGCATCATCCACTGAAATACCGACTGCGAAATCGACTCCGCCGATCCTCGCACACTCAGTAAATCATGCAAATCATGATTGCGGTAATCCTCGTCCGTCAACTTCAATAACGACTTGCCCGTCTGCTGACACAGCCACAAAGCAGCTCGCTTCGTCATCGGATCATCCCAATCCACATGCTGCAATAACCATGGAGTCGCTATCCCCTTCATCTGTGCCGCCGCCGGTGCATCCAACAACACCCGCACATCGCTGTGCTCCTGAATCAACGAAGCCGGAATCCGTTCGGAAACCGTACCCTCGAGCGTCTCAGCAATAATCTTCGCTTTGTGCTCTCCAACCGCTAATAACAAGACGCGCCGAGCCGCTAAAATCGAATGCAACCCAACCGTTAACGCCTCCGTCGGCACATTCGACTCACCAAAAAAATCACTCGCCACACTGCGACGCGTACTCGGATCAAGCGTGCAACGACGCGTCCGACTACGACGCGAGGAAAACGGCTCGTTAAACCCGATGTGCCCGTTCGTCCCAATCCCCAATAACACCAAATCAAATCCACCCAATCGATGAATCATCTCATCAAATCGCAAACAATGGGTCTCGACCTGATCCTCCGAAATATTGCCGTCCAAACAATGAATCTGCTTGGACGGTATATTCACATGCCGCAATAAATGCTCTTGCAACCAAGCCTTATGCGACTGCGGACTGCTCGCCGGTAACCCGTAATACTCATCCAATAAAAACAACTCTACTCCCGAGAAGTCCAGCGACTCCTCTCGATGCAACCGAATCAACTCCCGAAACGTTGTCAACGGTGTCGACCCCGCCGGCAATCCAATCACCGTCCGCTGCCCCAATGCCGTCCGCTCTCGAATCAAACCCGCAACAATATGCGCTGCATAATGCGACAACTCCTGAATCGTATCAAAACAAAACGCCGGGACATTCGTCCCCGAAACAGGATGTGCTTTACTCGACCGAATCGGTTGGTCCATCTTTCTTCACTACTTCAGAATATCTTGGGCAAAAGAATTCGCGAAAATCGCCTCTCCACGTTTTACAATAAACATCCCCCCAAGTTAATCCCTGCTTGCCGTTTCCCCTCTGTACTCCCAAACGATTTCTATGCTTCTCCCCCAAATCCAACGCATCGCACTTCTCCTATCTACCCATCAACATCGCTTGGCCCTCGCCGAAAGCTGCACCGGCGGAAGACTCGCCGCAGAACTGACCTCCATCCCAGGTGCCTCTGAATTCTTCTGCGGCTCACTCGTCGTCTACCGC
>JBIJCS010000417.1:0-4623 GCA_044344575.1 Pirellula sp.
ACGCTGCATCCATGCGCAGGCTTGGTCGATAACCGCAAGGGCTTGGTCGGGCCGTCCAGCGAGTCTTTCCATGGCTGAGAGACGGTGGGTCAAAACATGCAGATTCCTGAGGGTCCAGTGTTGAGGCAAGGAATTCTCCGAGAGATTATCGAGGATTCCGGCAAAGGTTTCCTTCGTCTGGAGCAACAACTGGTCCTTCACCCCTTCTAAACGCTCTGATTCAAAAGCGGACTGATTATCCAGCAGTATATCCTGAATTCTCAGCAATCCTTCAAAAGCAAGTAACTCGCGTTTCTCTGCGACCTCTCGACTTTCTTGCGCTTGCTTGCCCCTTTCCTGAGCCTCAAGTTGCGACAATTCTGCAAGCTTGGTTGCGTTTTGGGTTTTCTCAAGAAGCCTTGCCGAATCTGCCAACGCCGATCGAAGCTGGACCGCTTGGTTATCAAGCAATTGCCTTTGGTTCGATTGATACCAAAGAAACACGGACCCAGCCAAAACCGTGATTCCAAAAGCAGTTGCTAAAACCGAAGCTAGCGTTCGATGCTTGGAAATCCAACGCCCTATGCGCTCAATCCATGACTCAGGCATAGCGTCGATCGATTCACCTTCGATCCAACGCAATAAATCATCCCTAAAAGCCTCCGCAGATCGGTAGCGGAGAAATCGATCGCGCGATGTTGCCATATTTGCAATCGCGACAAGATAGCGAATCCGGGGAATGATCGAAACTCTGCTAGTAAGTGGCGGGGCCAAACCTGCATACTTCTGCGTCGATTCCGAAGGAGGTAATCCAAATAGGATGCTGTGCAAGATAGCTCCCATGGAGTAGATATCTGAAAGGTGCAAATCGGCATTGTCTGTTTTTAACGATAACTCAGGAGCAGCATACCCAAGCGTCCCAACTGGGCTACCAGAGGATTCTAAGATGTACGCCGCATCGTTATCATGCTTTGTAGTATCCATAGCCGATGGAATCATAGTCATCCTTTTGGCCAATCCCCAATCGGCTACCAGCGTCTCGCCATACGGGCCCAAGAGTATATTCGCAGGTTTGAGATCGCGGTGAACCACTCCGCGCTTGTGGCAAAACGCGATCGTGTTGGCGACCTCGATGAGGTGTCTTACCAATTGCCGAAATGCATCAATTCCAGAGTCACTCAAAGCTACAGCTGTTGCGTTATGAAACGCTTGGATCGCCCTACTTAAAGTGCTCGCTCCCGTTCTGCTGATAAGTCGCATTGCGTAGAAGGCCTGTCCGTCTGAATCCAATCCTTTGCCGTAAATAGGAATAATTCCAGGGTGCTCTAGGTCCGCAGTCAACTCGGCCTCGACATGAAACCTCGCCTGAACCATTGGATCACTTCGGAATTCCGGAAGTATCTTTTTAATGGCGACATGGCGATTACAATCATGATCCCAGCCTAAGTACACGACCCCCATCCCGCCAACACGTATTTCATCCAAGATCGTGAAGCGGGGTTGTCTTGCGTCCAGCAACAATTCAACCGGTTGCAACTCGCTACTTAGCTCGTCGCGCAGATTTTGCACTTCAGCAAGCAAGACCTCTCGAGGAAGTCCCGGATACTTGGCTACGAAGGCAATGGGGTCTATGCTGGGAGATTTTCGCCACTGAATTTCAAAGTCAACGAGTGCTTCAAGGGTCATTCGCCACACGTGCGATCCGACGGAACCGAACAAACGATCTATGTCCGGCGATGGGTTCGAAGCTGCACTCATCGGGATTCAAGCTCTTCCCACAAACTTCGAATCAATCGCAGACTCACAAGGATGTTGGTCTTTCTTCGCTTAAGCATCCTTGCGATCGAACTTGCAGAGTAATCCTCGAGATAAAAAATGGCAATCTTGCGCAACTCGCCGCTGGGGTCTTCGATATCCAGCTGATCCAAAAGAAACTCAAGCAAATCAGCGAGCTGAATATCGGCCTCCGGTGCCCTAAGACACTCCAAGAGCAATGCATGATCCGACATGGATCGAGTTAACGGAATATGAGTTCGCTTGATCGCATTCAATTCACGATAATGCTGCCGAACCCTATTGACCGTTGAGGAGAGCAGTAATCCCCAAAGATCCTCACGATTATCGATGCCGGGATATTGCCCATTCAGAATTGCATTAAAGACATTTTTAAACGAACTCTGAACAACATCCTCTCCGTCAACACTGCGGTCAGGATTATCTCCCAACCGACGCGTGGCAACCATCACAAGCTTTCTATAGTATCGATCCCAAATAAGCGTTGCCGCTTGCGTCTGACCACATTTAAGCAAGTGTAACCAAGCAGAGATCGAGCCTTGTTCCAAATCGTCCTCGGCCACAACGATATCCTCGGCCACATCGGTATCCTCGGCCACATCGGTATCCTCGGGAATCAAGGTATGGGGCATCAACCAAAATCTTGAAATGCTTGGGCAATCGAACGCCCACTCAAAAAATCGATCATGGGAGACGGTTGGTTGGTTTTTTGACACTCCAAATTGTAGGGATGTTTTTCGACAACTGGCAAGCCGTAAAGGTCGCAAATGCTGAGTTGGGCTAAATCATTTTACGCTTAACCAAAACATCTTTTTTCAACGCTTCGTCAGAAAAAATCCCAGCTCAGAATTGGCTCGGTTAGGTCGCCGCTTGGACCGGTATCAAGTCGGGAACTGCCCCGGTAACCCCCGACTTCCTCCGCTCCAAATCGATTATTACTTTAGAAAAGCAGTAATCCAATCGTTTTTATACAAGAAGTGCCAGATCCTCTCACCCGCAAACTCAATGGAAGAGTCGGCTTCGGACTCGACCAAAGATATCGATTTCTGCGTCCATCCTTGACACTCCTCAACGTTCACACCGCACGCCACATGGCAACTACGATCGCTTGCTGCGCCATCGCTTCAAAGCCGCACCACCGAGAAACAGCGAGGCGATCATCGCGCTAGCCGGTTCTGGCACTGGTGCTTGTCCACCAGGCGTTTGAATTGCTACGCCAGGGGTAGACTCGTAAGCTGCACTGATCAATTGGAAGGTATTCGTCGAACCCGTCCAAGTCACCTCGATATAGCCATACTGCCCACTAGCGGTCTTGAATCCCAGGAACGAATTCGGACCAAAGTTTCCAGCCGTCCGACCGGGATTACTAAACACGGTCGCAGAGAAAGGGGATGCAAAGATAAAAGCCCCATCAATCGTCGCTCCTCCAGCGAACATATTGGGTGTGTCTAAAAAAGTCGTACCGGAGGCTGCGATACCCGCTGTACCATCTCCGAGAGATAACCCGGTATACAGTCCGGATGTATTGTACTGATTAAAAATCAAAAGACGTGTTCCGCTAGGCCCGAATGGATTGATCTGCGCAAACCCGCCCACTGCAGCGCCTCCATTATCCCCCGTGTAGCCGGTCAGGTCGATATTTATCACGCCCGCCTTCGATACCCCACCCAGGAGTCCGATTCCCACAATTGCAAACAACGCAACCAACCGAATGCTTCGGAACGAAAAAATAGACAAAGCCACTTTGACAACCCTTGTAAAGAAGTCCAATCAGACTCCGATCCTTGGAATCACGAACGAAAACCACTCCCTGTACCCTTAAAAATGGAAAAACCACTCCAGGTGGTTCCCGTTTTTGAAAAATTCTTGATACAGGCCCGTTTTTTGAGAGACGGACAGTCCTCCGCCGTTCCGAGAGTCCTGCAGTTATTCGATCCATCCGTCATACCGTAGGACGGAAAGATTTTTCTGCAAAGAAGACAACCGACCTACTACGAGTCGCGTTCACAGGTGACTGGACAAGTGCCAAAAGTATCGAAGTCCTCACGCAGCACCCGAGCCGTCTTGCGAGACCCTATAGCGACTCCCCTCACTGGTTAGCTCACCTCAGATTCCAACCTAGCGATCCCATGAAAATCACAAAAACCCCAAAAAACGAACGTTTTAGGCAGCCACAAACTCTGGAACCACGATCTCCCAAAGCGGGTTCCCTGGCGAATCGCGCCCGATTTGTTAGTCTTCTAAAGGCTTCCCACGATCCCACGGCATACTTTTTCGCCAATGAAATTCGACAAATCGATGAGCGCTGTTCCCTGTATGAATGCAGATGAAGAACTCGGTTCAGTCTCGCACTGGCTCAAAGAGCTAAAAACCGGTGATAGCCAGGCGGTAGAGGCCATCTGGCAACGGTACTACAGAAGAGTCGTCGAATTTGCGATTCGAAAAATGAAAGTCAACCCCGACCGCTCCGTCGATGGTGAAGACATCGCTCAACTAGCGATGCATGGCTTCTGTAGAAGTGCGACATCGGGCTGTTATCCAGACCTCGATGACCGAGAGCAACTCTGGGACATCCTCGTGGTCTTTACCCTCAACCGGATCCGCAAGCACTTACGCGCTTGCAATACCCTGAAGCGATCCGGACTGCGTAGCCTAATCTTCGAGTTTAAAACGAATGATGCCTTGAAAGACCTGCAATCTCCCGAAGCCCCTACGATTATGGCCGATTTGGTCAACTCCTGGTTAGCACGCCTGGATCAAGAGGATCCAACTGGGCAACTCAAACAAATAGCAATCTGGACGATGGATGACATTTCAGGGAGCGAAATCGCTCGGATACTCAAGAAGCGT
>JBIJCS010000418.1:0-4621 GCA_044344575.1 Pirellula sp.
TGGGAGAGATTAATTCGAAACACTACTCCGTGTACCGCCCCTGCGAGTTCTGCTGCCACCAAGCAAAAAAATCCCGTCGCGATACTGGTCCGCAATCCCGCGACAATTGTGGGCATTGCAGCTGGCAGCATGACATCGAAGGTAGTCGCCCAGCGCGAGGCACCGTGAGCTTTTGCAACCCACAGATATCGTTGGTCAACCCCTTGTATGCCAAGATGTGTGCTGACCCACACAGGAAAAAAGACGCCGAAGGCGACAAGGAACACCTTGGAACCTTCGTTGATGCCAATCCATAGAATGACCAGCGGCACGAGTGATATGGGTGGTAATGGACGGAGTAACTGAATGGTGCCGCCAAGCAAAACGTCCATCCATTTCAAAGTCGCGGTTACCCAACCGAGACCGATCCCGAGCAATGCTCCGACTAGAAACCCAGAAATAACACGTCCAAGACTAGCTAAAACATCGCGACCGAGTTCTCCAGTTGCTGTCATTCTCAACATTGTCGTTAATACCGTTGTTGGAGCAGGAAGCAACTTAGGGTCGACACCCGAAAATAGACAGATCCCAGACCAAATGCCTACAAGCATAAGAACTGGCGCGAAGGAGCGGAACAACCAAACGCAGTATGACTGGATGCGGATATTATTCAAAGCTCAATGGTCGCTCCGTCGACACCTTCTAAGATCTGCGCGTTGATATGCTTCTTGTAGGAAGGAATATTTCCCTCAACACGCCCACTCTCGATGGCCCACTTAGCCTGCTTATCAAGAAATCCTAACAATGATTGGGTCAGCTCTACAGGAAACTCATAATCGACCCAAATTTCGGTAAGTGTTTCAAGTGGAATTCCAGTATGATCTGCGACGATCTGCTGTGCCTCCACCGGATGGTCGCGAACAAAGGATTGCCCTCTAATTAGAGCTCGCAGGAAAGATACAGCGACAGCTGGATTTTCCGAAAGAAATTGGGGCTTAGCGACCAAGTTGAAGGTTGTGACATAAACCCCAGATGACTCAAACACTGTGCCTGCGTCACCAACTAACGATTTCCCGTTGAATACGTGCGGCTCCCATACGAAGTAAGCGTCAATGTCGCCTTGACCGAGCGCTACCACCATGTCCGTCGGTTGAAGATTCAATACCTCAAGGTCCTTAGGACTCAGATCGACTGTCCGCAATATCTCTGACATAAAGAACTCAGCGTTTGTACCTGCAAAAGTAGCAACTTTTCTACCTTTCAGGTCACTCAGCAAGCTTATCCCCCGGTCTTTTCGGGCAACAACTTTACATGCGTTCTCCGACCGAAATATGGTTGCAAAAATATCAAAATCCTGCCCGCCGAATCCCGCAAACATGAGTGGTGTCTCTGCTACGGTTGCAATATCCGCCCCCCCGCCAAGCACGGCATCTAGTGCCATTTTACCAGACGTAAATTTGCTCACTTCTACCTCAATGCCTTCATCCGCGAAGAAACCTTTTTTCCCAGCTACGATTGTGAGCGTTGAAAGGGGAGAGGCGTTTTCGGCGAGCTTAACCCGCACTTTGCCGGCTGGTTTTTTGGGCAATGAGGTAAAGACATAGACAAGCAGAAGAATGAACGCGACACCGACGACCAAAATAACATTTCTGTTACGATTCATGTGAGTGCTTAATTCTGGAATTAAGGATTTTCAACTAGAATAAGCGTGAACATCGTCGTCGGTTTCAAACCAGTTTTCGAGTACTGATCGAATTTCAGGTAGCTTATTCAAAGTCTCAACGGCAAATCCAAAGTTTATCAAAGCAGACTCCGCGTCACCACAGTGATCAGCTGGAAATATGGCATTTTTGCGTTGATTTTTCTTTCCTGACCAGTCTGGATGTGGGAGGAGATTAGGATTAGTAACGCCATCAACCTCATGTGCTCGGCCTGGACTCGACGCCTTCTTAGGTTTACGGATGCTCCGCTTGGCCGTCTTTCGAACTGCACCGCCGCCCTCGCTCAGAGAAGTGAAGGTCGCTGTTTCTACCTTCTTCTTGAGCTTTCGCTTATCGAATTGAGTTCGAACGGTGAGCCTGATCATCGCGCCAGTTCAAAGGTCAAGGCCATCAAACTTGTAAACTGACGCAGTTGCTCCCAGTGTTCACTGGAGTACAGCACGGTCCGCGATCTTTTCGACAAGATTGATCAGCGGATCGATCTCCTAGTTGGTTCCCTTCGAGAACCTCTTCTGTACAGCGATATCAACCCGCGAGAAAGCCCTCCGGAAGGAGATGCTTCAAAGCTGCCTACCTTCGTCCTTTTCTTTCGTGGGGAACTCCAAACCTTCGAAATGAAAGTGCAAACAGTCGGCAAAAAGATCAATAATCGTACTGCTAAATATCTCTTAATTTGCGGGAGCAAGGAGCATTGATCAAAGCAACTCCGTCAATTCTCGCCAAGCTCTCCGCTGGTCCTCCCAGCGAAGCATGGCAGCGATAGGACGCAGCCGCTTCTCGTGGATCTCAGGTTTGCCCTTCGTGGCCGGCAGATTGAGAAGGGCTTCTTGGATGTCCGGTGCGAGTTGGTTGAGAGCCATGATCTGGCTCATGCGTGGCTGCGTAACGTGTCCACGGCGGGCGAGTTCGATAGTATCTGAGGCTTCGCCAGTGCGGAGCATTTCATCGAACCGGATGGCCAGCGCCATCAACTTGGAGATGCGAGGTAACTTGCTCGATGGTCTCGGTCGCGGTGGTTCCGCGTTGGGATCGTGAGGACGAATCGCGATGCGGCCTCGTGAGGCGATGCTGACATTCAACTTTCGTTTGACGGTGACCATTAGACCTCCTGTGATTGTTGTTCCAGCGTTTCGATACCGCTGGCGTGGAATGAAATCGCGATCGTGCAATCGCTCTGGTCGAACTCGACCTTAGAGACCAGTAACGCCAACAGTTGTGATTGCTCTCGACTCGTCAATGCGTCCCAGATGCGATCGAAGTCGATGAATGCCTCTTGGATCTCTTCTGTAGTCATTTGTTGCTTATCGAGATCATGAAGTTGACGATTGACCTTGGATAGCTCGAGCTCGGCTTTTGCGATTC
Source organism: Pirellula sp. (assembly GCA_044344575.1). Classification (GTDB taxonomy): domain Bacteria; phylum Planctomycetota; class Planctomycetia; order Pirellulales; family Pirellulaceae; genus JBKCUI01. Next base: position 3,063 of record JBIJCS010000418.1, read on the forward strand.
GATCCTGTATGTCGGCGATGCGGTGAGCAGTCGAAGTGTTTGGCTTTTGATCAAGAGCCAACTCGCGAATCTCGCCATGATCGCGCGTTAGTTGGCGTGTTAGCTGAACGTGGTGCGACTCAAGCTCAGCCCGGCCCTGTTGTGTGGCGATCATCGCTTGGCGAATGATCTCGTCTCGGAGCCCAGCATCTCGGGAAATGTCTCGAACTTGGTCAACAACAGCGGCTTCGATTTCGCCCGCTGGCAGCGACGGATGTGTGCAAGCCTGACGACCTCGCTTGATGGCGCGGACGCAGGTGTAATAGCGGTACACGATCGAATTTCGCTTCGTCATGTTATGAACCATCGCAACATTACAGTTGGGACAGCGAATTAGTCCCTTCAGCAGGCCACCATGTTTGCTTGGTAGGCGATTGCCACGATTGAAGCCGTTCTCACGCAGCTGTGCTTGAACGCGATCGAAGATTTCTTGATCGACGATTGCTTGGTGTTGTCCCTGGTAAAGATCGGTCTTGTGCTTGATCTTTCCACAGTAGATGGGGTTGGTCAGTAACGCATGCAGACTGCCCTTGTCAAAGGCGCGGCCACCCTTGGGCAGACCTTTCTTCGAATGCCAAAGCTTGTTGGTCCAACCACGTTCGTCGAGCTCGTTTACCACCGGTAGAAGATTCTTCATTTCGAGGTAAAGCGAGAAGATGCGACGTACCTTGGTAGCTTCCTCAGTGTTGATCACCAGCTTCGGCGTTCGTTCGCTCCGATCGACGTCATATCCAAGAACCGGGTAGCCACCAGTCCATTGACCGCGCCGACATTGAGCAGCAAGTTTGTCACGGATGCGTTCGCCAATGATCTCTCGTTCGAACTGGGCGAAGGACAGCAAGATGTTCAGTGTGAGACGGCCCATCGAATGGGTTGTATTGAACTGTTGTGTGACCGAGACGAAAGAGACGCCGTGTTTATCGAAGGTCTCCATGATTCGCGAGAAGTCCAACAGAGATCGACTCAGTCGGTCAACTTTGTAGACGACAACGCAGTCGATGCGTCCGGTCTTGATATCCTCGAGGAGACGGTTCAGGGCGGGGCGTCCCAAGCTTCCACCCGAGAATCCGCCATCGTCGTAGCGATCCGGCAAGCATTCCCAGCCTTCGTGCTGCTGGCTAGCGATAAACGCCTCGGCCGATTCACGCTGGGCATGCAGAGAGTTGAATTCTAGGTCCAGTCCCTCTTCACAAGACTTCCGTGTATAGATGGCACAACGGTTTTTCGGCCCCGTGCTTTTTGGTTGTGTGCTCATAGGGTACTCCTCAATCGAAAGAACTGAAATCCGTTGACGTGCGAGCCTGTGATCGAGTTGGCAACGGCGGTGAGTGAATTGAAGAGCTGACCCTCGTATTCAAATCCATCATCGAGGACGAGCACTCGGATCGGCCGGTCTTTGTATTCGCGATGAAGCATCGTGCCGTTGGGTGGCAAACGAAGGTCGCGAACCGGTTTCGATTCAACGGCAGTTACAACAACTCGGGATCGTTTGTGTTCGCGAGGCGGTGTGACCCGGACTT
>JBIJCS010000419.1:0-4611 GCA_044344575.1 Pirellula sp.
TTATGCGAGTGCATTGCATGAGTCGGCTAAGCTTGCTTTTTACCGTGGGGAGCCACGGGATGCAGAGGCTTTTTTTCAGAGGGCCGATGCGCAGATGGGACAGGTGCAGCATGATGGGAGGATTGGTCCGAGGGCTGAACTGCAAATGAGTCGAGTCTTGAGTGATTATGGGGTGATGTTATCGCGGTTGCAGGAGGTGGAGCGAAGTCAGGGGCAGATTGAGCGTGCGATTGAGATATTGCGACGATCTGGAAGTGAGGAAGCGTCCAGTTTGGAATATCGACAGCAGCGTTGTGCATGCGAGTGTACGTTAGCGAATTTGCTGAGGCAGCAAGGCAAACCGCTTGTTGCCGTTGAGAGGTTGTCGCAGACCCGGGAGGAAGCGGAGCGGTTGGTTTTGGAGCATCCAGAGGATCCGACGGCTTGGCGCGGGTTAGCGGTGGTATTGCAAGCCTTGGGTGCTTTGTATACCGATATGGGGCGAGCCGAGGAAGCGACGAGTGTGTTCAATGCTGCGTTGGGAGAGCAGCGTAAGTTAATGGATTCGTTTCCGATGCCGCCGGAGTTGCGCAAAGATTATGCGATGACATTAAATTCTTTAGGGGTATGTAAGTTACAGGGTCGGGAGTTTGCAGAGGCGATGGAATACATTTCGCGATCGGAGCGAATGTTTTATGAATTGGTGGAGCGTCATCCTGACCGTCCGGCATATACATCGTTATGGATCACTTCGTTGAGTAATCAGTTGGGTGTCCTGACGATGCAAGAGCGGTTGGGAGAGGCGATAGAGATTGGCCGGCGGTTGGTATCGGCTAGACAGGACTTGAGGAATCGTTTCCCAGAGTCGGCGGAGTACGGTTATGGGCTTGCTGCGAGTGAGAATTTGTTTGGCCAGTTGCTTACGCGGTCTGGATTTTATCGGGAGGCGTGGGACATGCTTGAGGGCGCGGAACGGAGTTTTCTTGGATTGGTGGAAACGAATCCAGGAGTGTTGGTCCATCGTTCAGGGTTGGCAAAAGTACAATTTTCGTTTGCGGAGTTGGAATTTGCGGAGCGTAAATTTGAGAAAGCGGCGGCGAGTTATGAGAAGGTAATCTACGCGATCCATCATTTGCCGTCGGCGGGGGTCTTGGGGGAATTTCCTTTAGTACCTCGTTGTTATCTGGGGCGAGCGAAGTGTTATCGGGAGTTGGGGGATAGGGGTATGGCTGCGATTTGTTTGTTGCAAGCTTTTGATGCGTTAGGTCGCCAACCGAGTAGGGCTGTAAGAAAGCTGTGTCAAGAGATTGAGGCTGTTACCAGAGAGTTGTTAGCGACGACTGAGGAATCTCGGTTGGACGGTAAGTTTGCTGCGGCAGATGAGTTAGCAGTGGCGGATGAGTTGGCAGTGACAGAGGAGTTGGCAGCGAGATTGGATGAGAATCGTGGGCCGCGTTAGTCTGAACAGATTGTTCACTGGGACGGTGTCGGCAATGGGTCTTGGGCGGTTTTTCCCACGACAGTTTTCCAGCGGCGAATTCGCCAAGAGCGAACGAGGCCGTGATGCACGTAGGGGTCTCTTTTTACGAATTCCTCGATAGGTGTTTGGCAATCGCATTGAAAGAGGAGGATAGCCATATCGAGAGGATCTTCGAGTGCACCACCGAGTTCAAGGAGGCCTCGGTGATAGAATTCTGAGGCTAGGGCGAGGTGTTCACTGCGCAGGGGTTGTCGGCGAGTGGCGTAGTCGTCGACAACATCATAGATCAGGAGAAAGTGCACAGCGGGTACCCAGCATCCAGATTACTTTTTAAAGTCACCGGCGCGGATGATCACTAATTTCTTGGGATCGATGAACTTCTTGAAGGCTTTTTGGACATCCGCTGCGGTTAGTTTCTCGATTTTCTTTTCTTCTTCGGCGACGTAAGCCATAGAGCGTCCGAGGTCGAGATTAGAAGCGAGTTGTCCGGCGATTGCGCCATCGGAGGCGCGTCCGATTTTTCGCGCTTCGAGGTAGGCTTTCTTTGCGTCTTCGATTTCAGCTTGTGTGGGGCCTTCATCGATGAAACGTGTGAGTTCTTCCATTGCAGCTTTTTCGACTGCATCGATATTTTCGGGGTTGGTGATGGCGTTGATGGAGAATCGGGCATCGTCACCGCGAGAGGGGATGGAGACGGAGGAGGTTACGCCGTAGGAGAGTCCTTCTTTTTGTCGGATACGATCACCGAGGCGGCTTGAGAGAGTGCCACCGCCGAGGATAAAGTTTCCGATTTCCAGTGGGATATCGTCTTCGGAGTCTTCGTTCATGGGGAACGAGAGTCCGGCGAGGAAAACTGCGTTGGCTTTATCGGGAGTAATGATGTCACCTTTGCTGCCGGCGAGTCCTTTTTTCGCTGTGCGTTCGATACGGTTGTACTTTGTGGAGGACTCCCATTCTTTGAGGGCTTCGGCGATTTCCGCGAGGGCTTGTTCGGGATCAAAATCACCGACGATTGCGACTTCGCCGACGGCCGAGGAGACTTGGTCTTGGTAGACGGAGATGACACGATCTAGGGTAAGGGATTCCATTTCTTCGATGGTTTCATCGACGGTTCGCGCGTAGCGAACGTCACCTTTTTCGTAATCGGACAGTGCGCGGGATAGTTGGCTATTGGCGAGCATGGAGGGTTCGGTAGTCATTTGCGCCATCATTGCGATGGATTGGGCTTTCATTTGTTCGAATTCTTCTTCGGAGAAAGCGGGGTTTCTCAGGACATCGGCCATGAGTTTGATACCATCGGCGAGGGAGTCTTTTTTGGCTTCGATGCTGAAGGAGAGTGAGCCGGCGGTACCGCCGCCACCTCGACCACCTCTGCCACCGCGACGACCGCCACCTGCGCCACCGCCGGCGCTCATGCGGACGCCGAGGTCATCGAGTTTTTGGCGGAGGGCTTGTCGATCGAGGTTTTTGGTACCAGTCATGAGCATGGAGGGGAGCATGCCTGCGGCTGCGGAGAGGTTGCGTAGAGAGTCTTCGTTACCGTAGCGGAGGGTGAGGGTCATGTTGACTGTATCGCCACGATTTTTCTTTGGCAGCATGGCGACTTTGACTCCGCCGACTTCGGCGAAGGAGGTACGTGCGTCGATATTTTCTGGAGTTGGATTAAATTCTTCACCGGATTCGACGGCAGCGCCACCTTTGTAGTCTTTGACCATATCGGCGATGGATTCAACGGCGGGTACGCTGAGTCGTTGGGGTTGATCGACGGGGATAAAGCGACCGATGGTACGGTTATGCGTTTTGAAGTATGTATTTGCGACGCGATTCACGTCTTGAGCGGTGACTGCTGCGATGCGGTCGCGTTGGAGGAACCACAGACGCCAATCGCCAAGAGCGGATGCAGAGCTGAGGGCTTGCATCATGGACGCTGCGCTGGTGATTGTATTTTCGTATCCGCGTTTGGCGCGAACTTTAGCGCGTTGGACTTCTTCGTCGGTGAAAGGTTGGTTGCCCAAGTTTTCGACGACATCGAGTAGGATTTTTTCTGTTTCTTCCATTTTCCCTTCGGAGGGTTGAGCAGAGAACATGAAGAGACCAGGGTCGTGTGCGCTATCGGCGAATGCGCTGGCGCTTGTGGCGATACTCGGTTCGACGAGATTTTTATCGAGTCGACCTATTTTGTCTTCGGAGAGGATGCTTGCGAGGATCGAGAGAGGTGCCCAGTCGGGGTGTGAAGCGGCGGGCATATGGTAGGCGGCCATGAGAGAGCCGATTTTACCAACGCGGCGTAGGATCACCGTGCGTTCACCGTCTTGGGCGGGTTCTTCGGTGTAAGTCGCATTGAGTTTACGTTCGGGTTTTGGGATGGAGCCGAGGTATTTGGTTGCGAGTTCGAGTGCTTTGGGGACTTCGAATTTGCCGGTGACGATCATCACGACGTTGTCGGGTTGGTAGAAGCGGCGATAGAAGTCTTGGAGGTTATCGATTGGAACACGTTCGATATCGGAGCGATTTCCGATGGTGGATTTGCCGTAGTTATGCCATTCGTATGCGACGGCTTGGACGCGTTGTGAGAGGACGCGTTGGGGGCTATTTTCGCCGTTTTCGAATTCGTTTCTAACGACGGTAAATTCGGACATGAGGTCTTCGCGTTTGATGAAGCTATTGACGAGTCGATCGCATTCCAGGTGGATTGCGAATTCGAGATTTTCATCGGTTGCCGGGAGTGTTTCGAAGTAGTTGGTTCGGTCGACGTTCGTGGTCCCGTTAAAGTTTGCTCCGTGATCTCGAAGTGCCTTTGGTACATCGGGGAATGTAGGTGTACCTTTGAAGACGAGGTGTTCGAGGAGGTGAGCCATACCGGCTTCTCCGTATCCTTCGTGTCGTGATCCGACGAGAACGGTCATGTTGACACTGATGGTAGGTCGTGAAGCATCGGGGAACAGTAGTAAGCGAGCTCCGTTATCGAAGCGAAATTCGGTGACACCTTCGACGGTTGTGACGACAGTTGGCGGGGCGGCTTGGGTGACGTTCTCTTCGCAGAGGGTGGCGAAGGCGAGGGCTGAGCCAAGGGTGATCGTTGGTAGCGAAAGGTTGGTGAGACTGGTCAAGGGGATGCTGGTGGAGAGTCCAGCGAGAAGAGTTGCCTTGAA
>JBIJCS010000420.1:0-4600 GCA_044344575.1 Pirellula sp.
AAACTCGGCCGAACCACACAAGGTAACCCTACGTCCGCCAAAACCTTGCGAGCCTCCTCTATCGTGTGAACAACCTCGCCACGACATACCTCCATGCCGATCTTTTCCATCGCAATCTTAAAAGCATCCCGAGCCTCCGCCTTGTGAATCACCTCGGGATTCGCACCGATCATCTCACACTGGAACTTCTCAAGCACCCCGTGCTTGGCCAAGTCCATCGCGATGTTCAACGCCGTCTGACCACCCAATGTCGGCAAAATCGCGTCGGGACGCTCCCGCTCAATGACCTTGGCAACAAACTCCCATGTCAACGGCTCAATGTAAGTCCGATCCGCTAACGCAGGATCCGTCATGATCGTCGCTGGATTGCTGTTAACCAGCACCACCTCAAACCCCTCCTCTCGCAATGCCTTACAAGCCTGCGTGCCCGAATAATCGAACTCACAAGCCTGTCCGATGACGATGGGTCCAGAACCAATCAACAGGATCTTGCGAATGTCGGTGCGTCGTGGCACGATGGAGGGTACCTTTGATTTGGAGTAGACTTTAGTTTTTCGGACGTATCATCAAGCCAGCGGATCATCAAGTCATCGGATCATCGGGGCTTCTGGGAATCAAGTCTTCGGGGCATCACTCGCACCGCCCCCCCAACGCCACCGCTGGAGAAACCGCGCACCATAACCCTACAACCCTTCACCCCCACACCTCCGCAACCCAACAACCCAACAACCCAGCCACACAACTCAACCACACTGTGCTCAAAACCAAGTCGATTTTACTTGGCCTTGAATTTCAATCTTGCGAACTGTCTCAATCTAGCGACCTTTAGCCATCAACCTCAGGCCCCAGACCCCAGACCCCAGACCCCAGGCCCTAGACCCTAGGCCTCAGGCCTCAGGCCTAATGCCTAATGCCTAACGCCTGCAAGCTACTTCCGCCGAAATAGCGGACCTGCATAGCGAGCACCAACGCCAAGCTCTTCTTCGATGCGTAGCAGTTGGTTGTACTTGGCCATCCGATCCGAACGACTCGCCGATCCAGTCTTGATCTGACCGGTCGACAAAGCGACCGCCAAATCCGCAATCGTCGAATCCTCCGTCTCGCCACTTCGGTGCGACGAAATACTGGTGTAACCATTGCGATGTGCTAACTGAATCGCTTCGATCGTCTCAGTCAACGTTCCAATCTGATTGACCTTGATCAAGATACTGTTCGCAATCCCTGCATCGATCCCTCGCTGCAATCGCTCCGTGTTGGTCACGAACAAATCGTCACCGACAAGTTGCACCTTATTCCCAAGCTTCACAGTGAGCTTCTTCCAAGTATCCCAGTCATCTTCGGAGCAACCGTCTTCAATCGAACAGATCGGATAATTCGCTACCCAGTCAGCGAGGAAGTCCACCATCTCGTCGCCGCTAAGCTGCTTGTTGTCGATCGTGTACTTCTTGGTCTTCTCATCGTAAAACTCGGTCGCCGCTACGTCCAATGCAATGAAGATCTGCTTGCCTGGCTCGTAACCCGCACGCTGAATCGCCTCCATGATCAAATCAAGCGCTTCGCGGTTGCTCTTGAGGTCAGGTGCAAATCCACCCTCGTCCCCAACGGCTGTGTTGAGCTTCTTCTCGTTAAGCACCTTCTTGAGATTGTGGAATATCTCTGTCCCCGATCGCAATGCATCGCTGAAGGAATCAAATCCTAAAGGCATCACCATGAACTCTTGAACGTCCACCGAGTTGTCAGCATGCTGGCCACCGTTGACAATGTTCATCATCGGTGCCGGAAGCAAGTGAGCACCCGCACCCCCAAGGTAACGGTACAGAGGTTGATTCGTAAACTGTGCCGCCGCCTTGGCAGCCGCAAGCGAAATACCCAAGATCGCATTCGCACCGAAATTCTTCTTGTTCGGCGTCCCGTCCATGTCGCAAAGAGCCGCATCCAAGCCGCGTTGATCCAACGCGTCAAAACCGATCAGCTCGTCAGCAATCTTCTCATTGATGTTGTCGACCGCTTGCAACACACCCTTGCCCATGTACTGGTCTTTCTTGCCGTCGCGAAGTTCCCAAGCTTCGTGAGCTCCCGTGCTCGCCCCACTTGGCACCGCCGCTCGTCCGAACGAACCGTCTACCAGTCGTACGTCAACCTCCACGGTCGGATTGCCTCGGGAATCGAAGATCTGGCGGCCTTGGATGTGTTCGATCAAGCTCATGGATTGGTTCTCAGCTACAGAATGAAACAGGGGAACGAAAGTAAGCCAACCGTTCGCCTGGAGAGCAAGCCATGCTCAACGCAAGATATTTGCTTAGCGCAAGAGCTCAGAGAGTCCGCCAAAGACCGGTCTCGGACCAACTTTTGGGACTTCTCCTCACTCCTCCCGATCGGCTGTTCCGAATTCTGCCCGATAATTCTAAAATTGGCTAGTAGTAACTCGACGTTGCTGGTCTCATTTGCCGCAACGCTGACAATCGTCCATCATCCACTTTAATAGTCGAATCCCCTATGTTTACAGGCTTGGTCGAGTCCAAAGTACCACTGGTAGGGTCCCAACCATGCGGGCCCGGGAAACGACTGATTTTTGATTTAGGCCCCCTGGCTGATTCGGTGGCGATCGGCGACAGCATCGCTTTGTCCGGATGCTGCCTGACCGTCGTGGAAATCGCTAACTCCCATTGCCATTTTGAATTGGGCTCCGAAACCCTTTCAAAAACCTCCTTCGGCACCATCGAAATCGGTGACGAAGTCAACTGCGAACGCAGCCTCCAAGTCGGTCAGCGGCTCGGAGGTCATTATGTTACAGGACACGTCGATGGGCTCGGAACCGTCTCCGAAATACGCGAAGAAGACCAATGGCGTTTCATCGAATTCTCCGCCCCAATCCACCTCCTCAAGCAAATGGCACCCAAAGGCTCCGTCACCATCGACGGGGTTAGCCTGACCCTCGTTCGGGCAGACGACCTTGCCTTTAGCGTCGCTCTTATCCCCCATACCCTGGCCGTAACGACCCTCGGAACACTCCAAAAGGGGGACAAAGTCCACCTCGAGACCGATATTCTTGCGAAATACGTCGCCCGACAACTCGAATCGCTCGCTCCGTCTTCTTGAGCGGCTCCCTTGATTTTTCCCCGAGAAATTCTCCCGGGCCCCTTTCGAGGCAAGTCTCAAAAAGTCTATGCTATCGAAAGAGTTCCCTGCGTATTCCTTGGTAGTAGCATCAAAAGAGTCACCCAAGTCCATGACCAAGTCCAAGATTGCCGTCGTCGAAGCCGAGTCAGAGAAGTTTCCGTTCGTCTACCGCTTCCCTCTAAAATTCGGCGGCAGGGTGGTCAAAGATGTGACCGTTTTTCGAGCCATGATCACCCTCGAAGATCAAGGCAAAAAGAAAACAGCCCACGGAATCGGCGAAATGACGATGGGCACCGCCTGGGCCTGGCCCACCACGGCCCTCTCCCCGGAAATGGCCCTCAAAACCATTATCGTCTTGGCTGAACGTATCGTGGCTGCCGCAAACAGCCTCGAGGCGGATCAGCACCCATTGCACTTAGCAACGCAACTCAAGCCGATTGCGAAGAAGCTCGCAGAAGAGCTCGCAACGGCCATGAAATTGACCGAACCAATCCCAGACTTGGCCATCGCACTGGCTCTTTCCCCGTTGGACATCGCCTTGCACGATGCCTATGGACGTCTGAATGGCAAAAACTCGTTTGACTGCTTCGGCCCCGAACACGTCGGTGCTGACCTGTCCCATTGGCTCGGAGAAGAATTCATCGGCAAACCCTTCTCGGAGATTATTTCCGAAAAACCTTCCCCAACCTTGTACTTGTACCACCTAGTCGGTTCGCTCGATCCGCTAAGCAATGACGATTTGAATCGCAAAATCGGAGATGGACTTCCTGAAACACTCGAGGAATGGGTTCGATCGCAACAACTCTCCCATTTAAAGGTCAAACTCACCGGCAAAGACTTGGATGCAGACGTCGGTCGAGTGTACGAAATCGACCGAATCGCTGCGAGGACATTCCCAACCAAACAGTTTTCGTATTCTCTAGACTTCAACGAAGCGTGCGAAAGCGAAGACTATGTCATCGACTTCTTAGAGCGACTCGAGCGACTCAGTCGCGACGCGACGAGCAAACTACATTACATCGAGCAACCGATGGCGCGCGATTTAAAAAGTCGCAAAGAAGTGACGATGCACCGCGTCAGCCGACTCAAGCCCGTGGTGATCGACGAATCGCTGACCGATCTGGAAATGCTGCGGTTTGCCAAGCAACAGGGGTATTCCGGTATTGCCGTCAAGGCGTGCAAAGGAATCAGCGATTCGGTATTGCTCAGTGCCGCTGCAAAGCAATGGGGAATGAAGATCTACGTCCAAGACCTCACCTGTGTCGGTGGCTCCTTTATGGCGTCAGCCGCATTAGCATCGAGATTGCGCGGAGTAACAGCGGTGGAAGGAAACGGCCGGCAGTACTGTCCAGCAGGGAACAAGGACTGGGAATCCCTCTATCGCCCCATGTTCAGGATCTTGGGTGGAGTCGTCCCAACCGAGCTACTCCATGGACCCGGGCTCGGGTTTGCTTGGCCGCGCAACATCGTTTCGAAGAAG
>JBIJCS010000421.1:0-4596 GCA_044344575.1 Pirellula sp.
TCTCAATTCTCAATTCTCAATTCTCCGTAGCCACCCGCTGCCAAGCGGTGGACGTTGCGAGGAAAACTACCACCGTCTGGCGAACGGTGGCTACGGGCGAGCGGTGGCTACGCAGAGACTCTCTCTTTGGAAGTGCGACTTTCACGTTGGTAAGAAATCTAGTAAGGTGTTCGTACGCTGATCCGAATCTGCACGCAAAACGAAACAACCCCATCTACCATGCTCGCACCCCTCACCGAGTCCTATAAGCAATGGAACCAACGCTGGTTACAAACCATTCGCAAGCTTGCTGACAACTCGATGCAAGGTGCTGACCCCGGACATGGCATCGAACACGTTGAACGCGTCGAAAAAAACGCATGCAAACTCATCGATCGCCCCGTTGTCCTCGATGTTTTGCTTCCCGCAATTTGGCTTCACGATTGCGTGTCGATCCCAAAAAACTCACCTCTGCGATCGCAAGCATCGAGACTCTCAGCAGACCACGCGATCGAACTCCTCGAGTCCGTCCAATACCCCGCCGATTTCTTTCCCGCAATTCATCACGCCATCGCCGCTCATAGCTTCTCCGCGAATATCCCTTGCGATTCCGCCGAAGCGATGATCCTGCAAGATGCCGATCGACTCGAAGGACTCGGCGCAATCGGCTTGGCTCGCTGCTTGATGACCGGTGGTGCCATGGCACAACGGCTTTACCATCCCGACGATCCGTTCCCCTCCAACCGACCACTGAAGGACAACGAGCAGTCGGTTGACCATTTCTACGCAAAACTCTTCCTCCTGCCTCGCAAGATGAACACGCAAACGAATTAGACATCCCTTTCGATTCCCAATACGCCCAAAACATCGTCTTGGACAACAGATCCGAAAGCCCCACTTGAAACTCCAAACCAGGACATTCGGAGTCCACCGCGTCTTTGCCGGCAAAAAACGCTTCTCATTCCTCGAATTTCCCTGGAAATCAAGCAGATACACACCCGCAATTCTACAAGCGACAACCTGCCAACAAGCAGTTCTCCATGCTGTAATCCTTCTGGGAGTTTCGCCAAGCCCACTTAGGGGGTACATTGAAAGCTAGTCGGCGGTATTCGCGGTCCTCCTCGTCAGTTGAATAAGCACCAAAAGCATTTTGTCGAACGCTAACAGTCCCTCGGAAAACGCCAAAATCGACCCGGACGTCGCATTGATGCTGCGCGTGAAAGAAGACGACGCGATGGCTTTCGAAATGCTAATCGATCGCTTCCAAAAAAAAATCATTCGCTTCATGAACGGCTGGACTCGAAGTGCCGAACAAGCCGAGGATCTCGCTCAAGAGGTTTTTCTTCGTGTCTACAAATCGCGAAGAAATTACTTGCCTACGGCCAAGTTCTCGACGTGGCTCTACCGAATCGCACATAACGTGGCCTCAAACCACTTGCGCGATAACGCAGCACGCCGAGAATACCAACTTTCTAAAGCCGAAAACACCTCGACATCAGGACTCGTCCTCGAAAACATTGCCGTTGCACCTAGCGGGTACCAACCCGTCCGAAAGCTTGATCACGAAGAACGCTCCAAAATTATTCTCCTCGCACTCGATGCCCTGGGTGAACGGCAACGAACGGCCATCTTGCTGAGCAAGTTCGAAGGGATGAGCTATCAAGAAATCGGTGAAACCATGGGGCTGACCTTACAAGCGGTCAAGTCGTTGCTCATGCGAGCACGTGTGAACCTAAAGAATCTGCTTGATCCCTACCTGCAAGAAGGAGTCGTACCAGGCTCTCAAGACTCCTTGCAACCAGAATCTCTATCCCAGAACCCGCATTCAGCACCGTCGCACCGACGGACTTCACCATCACATCGAGAAGACATCAACCTTGATCAAGACGCCCCCATTGATGACGACGCCCATGATAGCGACGCCCTTGATAGAGACAACGCGTCGAACGAGTTAAACCAACGAAACAAGGACGCTAAACGAAAAGAGGAGGAGGTATGAACGAAGCGGAAATAGAAAAGCTCGACGAAGAACTAACAGCATACCTCGATGGTGAACTTGCTCCCAACGCGGCCGCAGATCTCGAAGCGCGACTAGTTCAAGACGAATCACTTAGGCAAAGACTCGCCGAACTTCGGAAAGCATACGATTTGCTCGACGACCTACCACTCTCTACTCCTCGCCAAAGCTTTACTCAGACCACCATTGAGATGGTCGTCGAAGACCTCCGACGTTCCTCCTCGATAACTACCAACAAAACCACAAGCTCAACCTCCAATACCAGCCTCCAAGAAGAAACGAATCAAGTCTCCAAATCCAAACCGGATTGGTTTGCTTGGCCCAAGTCACTTTGGTTGGCAACCGCAGCGAGCCTCGTTGGCTTGCTGCTAGGATCGATGCTCGTCTTCTTTCAAAGCCGCTTGGAACTCGCCCAGCTCGACATCGCGGCAAACATGCCCGGCCTTCAAGATGCCAACGAGCTATCTGTCATCACTGAACTTGCAAAAGAAAAAGATCTGATCGAATATCTTAGGAGCCATTATTACGATCGCATGATACCCATCGTTCCCCGGTCCCTTTGGGGACGCAGAACTTGGGTGCATGGATTAAACAATGTCCAATTGGCGAAACTCGATAACGCCCGGGATCTACTGAATAAATTCCCGGCGGATACGCGGAACCGATGGAACGCTATCCAAACTCAAATCGATTCCGACCCTGATGCCGAATCACTCAATCAAACGGTTCGTGTCATCGGCATGGTGCTCGACTCAATGCCCACCGCCAAACGCCAAGACCTCGAAGCTCTTACCGCAAGTGAGCAAAAACTCCGGTTCCTCAAAGAGCAGCTATCCCTCCGGGCCGCCATGTTCTATGCCGCTGACTTACAGTCCGACGATGCAAATGCCCTGGATGAATGGAGCAAAAATGAGTTGCTTCCTTCGATCATCACCTCAATGCCATTTCTTCGTCGCGAAACCGACGTGAAAACTGCAATGATGGCACTATCTTCGGCCCGTCCCATCGAAGATGGCTTTCGACTACCCGACCAAGACGAATTAGTCTCAAGCCTAATCAACCGACTCTCTGCACTTCCCAAGCGTCTTCTTGAGGGAATCGATCGCAATGACCAACTCCTCGTGCTTTCAACTTGGATGGTTCCCGAAGGCTTGAACAGCAAAACCCGCCTCGTCGACTCGTATGAACGCCTTCGACGAGAACTCCGAGACGAAATCGATTTAGCCGACCCTAACGAAGTTCGTCGCCTCCTGCGCGAACGCTCTCGACGTGGAACCGCAGGCACTCGTCCCAACCGCTAACCAATTGCATGAGCCAACCTTCTCAGCCATCCGGTGATGCACCGCTGCAACGCGAACCCAATGCCCTATGGCTCGAATTCACGCGTCGGGCGATGGCTTGTCAATTCGATATTCTCCTCCATCCGAATCAGCCACCCGAAGGTCCCGAAGCCGCAATCAGAGCCCTAGAAATGATCGAATATTTAGAGGGACTGCTCAGCGTCTATATCCCCACTAGCGATTTGAGCCGACTCAATCACCGTGGAAAAGAAAGTTGGGTCGAACTCTCCCTACCCGCCACCGAAATGCTGCAAATCGGATTGGACATCTTTCGACAAACCGACGGTGCATTCGATCTAACCGCCGCCAAACTCTCTGACCTATGGGGGTTCTCCAGCCGCAAAGGTGCCATGCCAACCCAAGCCCAGATCGACCTTGCATTACAGTCGGTCGGTTCGAAGCATTTAGAACTTCTTGGCGACGAGCAACGCGCACGCTTTCTGGCAGATATCGCCGTAAATCCAGGCGGCATCGGCAAGGGATATGCCATCGATCAAGCTATAGCGATCCTGCAGGAAAACGGTGTGAACGACTTCGCGCTGCACGGCGGAAAAAGCAGTATGGTCGGATACGGTAAACAGTTACTAAGCGATCCGAAACCCGGTTGGAAGATTGCAGTCAGACACCCCGAACAGTCCGAAAGAATCCTTGGCTCTCTCCTTCTTACCAACCGCGCACTGGGAACCAGCGGCCCCGCCAACCAATTCTTTTACTTTCGAGGCGTCCGTTACGGACATATCATCAATCCAAAAACCGGATGGCCAGCCTCCGGAATGCTCAGCGTCACCGTCACCCACCCCTCGGCAACATGGGCCGATGCACTAGCCACCGGCCTGTATGTTATGGGGATTGACCAAGCGATCGCGTTTTGCGAATCTCATCCTGATGTCGGCTTGCTCGCTATCCTTCCCGCAAAAAGAGAAGGAGAAGTCGAATTAGTCACATGCAACTTGACCGAAGAACAATGGACTCCAGCAACAACGTAACTCCAATTGCGTTGCCCTCAAGTTGCGAATCGCTCCGTCCTCTTTGCGTCTTTGTATCTTTGCGTGAGACCGTTTGGTATGGAACGGTTTGGAGCTAACGAACATGGTCAACGAATCCCAGGATGATATCCACCGTCTGGCGAGCGGTGGCTACGGGTCAAGGTTTTGCCTGTCCTCTTTGCGTCTTTGTATCTTTGCGTGAGACCGTTTGGTATGGAACGCTTTGGAGCTAACGAACATGGTCAACGAATCCCAGGATGATATCCACCGTCTG
>JBIJCS010000182.1:0-8710 GCA_044344575.1 Pirellula sp.
TGGATGCAGTGGCACGATTTCGCGGGGGGCGAAATGACCAATTGGGGAGCCCATGGTGTTGACCAAATCCAATGGGCTCTAGGAATGGATCATACCGGTCCTGTGGAACTCGAACCCCTCACCCAAGGACTCGATGGACAAGTCAGAATGAAGTATGCCAACGGGGTGGTCGTCAACTATGTCATTGAACCAGGCAAAGGCCCTATGGGTGGCGCGGTCTTCATCTGCGAGAAAGGTAAGTTAGAAATCAACCGAAATAAATTCACTTCCAATCCCCCAGAAATCGCCGCAGAACTGCTCAAGCAACTCGATAGCGCCGAAGAAGAACGCAAGTGGAGCGACTCACTCGCTCTCTGGCAAGCCAGATGGCACATGCAGAATTGGCTCGACTGCATCAAGTCAAGGGAACTCCCCGTCGCCGATGTTGAGATCGGTCATCGTTCCGTCTCGGTCTGCCATTTGGCCAATATCACCAGAGAATTGCAGCGCCCGCTGCGATGGGATCCGGCCAAAGAGCAATTCGTAAACGATACCACAGCAGATCGGCTTTTAACCCGAGAACGCCGCAAAGGGTTCGAATTACCTGCGTAGTGCCCCACAACCCGCCGAACTAGGGTATATACTAAGAGCATCAATGCGGAGCCCTTGAAGAACCGCTCCGTACACCTCGTGCCTGCTCCTTCCTGCTCCTGGTGACACTCATGATGCCATCAATTCCATCCACTCGGTCTGTGAACCGACTCGGATGCACTGAGTTTCGTCAAATGCGCCGACGCGACGCACTAATGGTCGGAAGCCTGGGAGCTCTGGGACTATCCATCGCGGATTTGTTCCGGCTCCGCTCCCATGCGGAAGAACCGCCGAATGCGGCTTACAGTAGCCAAGCGGCCAAAGGGAAACTTCCTGAACGCATCAAAAGCATTATTCAACTAAACCTTGGTGGTGGTTTCCCTCAACACGAGTCCTTCGATCCCAAACCAGAAGCCCCACTCGAGTACCGGGGAGCCTACGGTGTAACCAAAACAAACACCGGAGAGTATTTCAGCGAAAACCTAACCAAAACCGCAAGTGTCGCTGATAAACTCACGGTGCTAAGAACCGTTGTCGGCAAGGTCCCCGATCACGGGCTGGCAACCTACCATCTATCCACCGGTTACACCCCTACGGCCGTCATCGACTATCCGTCCATGGGCTCGATTGTCTCCCATGAACTCGGACCGCGCGGAATCTTACCACCCTACATCGCAATCCCCAAACGGAACTCGTTTACTGGAAACACTGGCTTCCTTCCTAGTAGCTACGGTGTCTTTGAAATAGGTGATGACCCAGCCAAAGGAAAGAATTTCCAAGTACGCGACTTCTCGCTCCCCCAAGGCCTCTCGTTAGATCGCTTCCGACGTCGCAGCGCCGCGCGGGACTTGATCGAACAGCGAATTCGTTCTTTGGAAATAGATCCTTCAACCCTCGATACCATGGATGGCTTTTACAAAAAAGCCTACGAAGTACTCACGTCGCCAGAAGCACAACGCGCTTTCTCATTTGAAGGGGAAACGGAAGAGACTTTCGCGCTCTACGGTACAGAAGTCACAGGAAAAGTGCTCGCCCCCGATAACAAGTATCATCCCAAGGGACTCGCTGAACGCCTGATCATCGCAAGACGACTCGTCGAAGCCGGAACACGATTTATTACCATTGACTATGGAGCTTGGGATTGTCATGTCGACGTCAAAAAATGTTGCGATGACTTCATGCCTCCACTCGATCATGCAATTGCTGGGCTTGTTACCGATCTCCATCGCCGCGGATTGCTCGACTCCACGTTGTTCTGGGTTACCTCCGAATTTGGCCGTACTCCCAAAATCAACAAGGATTCGGGGCGTGACCACCACGCGAGATGCTATTCAATGATGCTCGCCGGCGGTGGCTTTCAACCAGGACTAATCCACGGAACGAGCGACTCCGTTGCAAACGAACCCGCTCGAGATGCACTCCCTCTCGAAGACCTCCTCTACACAATTTATCACTCGTTAGGTATCGATGCCGACAAGGAACTCGTCGCCTTCGGCACACGCCCCATCGAGATCATCAAAGACGGCCGGCTCGTTCCCGCAATTCTGAGCTAACCGCTCTGATCCAATGCACCAAGGCACAGCTCACGGATACCCGCTTTCATGCAAATGAACCAATGCACGCCCCCCTCTTGCAAACAATCCTACCTTGGCCCCATCATCCAGCGCAAACTGGTCGTTCTCATCCTTATCTCCATCATGCTAGGGTTCTTGGTCAGCAAAGACCAATCCACTGCGGGGGACATGATGCGAGATGTCGAATGGGTCCGACCGAGAATTGGCCAACGTGGTACGAAAGTGGAAATCGTCATCCAAGGAAAATTCCTCGCAGATCCTCAAGAACTTGTCTTCTATAAACCAGGGATTCGAACACTTTCCCTTGAAACACTGCCAAACCTCCCAAACCCGATCGGCTTAGCGCACGGTGCCCGCATCGAAGAGCAAATCAAAGCCGTTCTCGAAATCGATAACGAATGTGAACCAGGTGAATTCCCATTTCGATTGCGTACCGCCACCGGACTCTCCCTCCTAACCACCTTTCATGTCTCTCCATTCCCCTTAATCGAAGAAACGAAACAACCCAACAACTCCATCGACACCGCCCAGAATGTTCCGATCAATACAACGGTACTTGGACAGGTCGATACGGATCTCTTTCGCGTAGAAACCAAACCCGGCGAACGTCTCTCCGTCGAAGTCGACTGCGTACGCATCGCAGATCAACATTATGGGGATGCCGAATTCGATCTCGCTGTACGCATTCTCGATAGCCAAGGCCGTGAACTTGCTGCCAACGACGAAAACGCATTGCATGTCCAAGACCCCTTGCTGAGTTTGGTGATTCCGCAAAGTGTCGAAGACGGCCAAGTGTTCGTGGAAGTTCGACAGTCGGTGCACTCACCACGCGACATACCCTATTGCATCCACATCGGAAACTATTTTCGACCGCTCGCCGCCTACCCGGCAGGTGGTACCGCTGGCAATCAAACCCCAATCCAACTCCTCGGAGACCCAAAAGGAATGGTCTCAAAACTTATCCAGTTCCCCAGCAATACCGGCACGTTTACTTGGAATGAACAAGCTCCCTCTGGGTTGTCTCTCAGAGCGTCCAACCTGGACAACGTTCTCGAAGAGAGAGACGCAGATAGTACCAACGTCCCGCGCGTGCCGATCGCTCTCAATGGAATCATCGATCAACCTAACGATGTGGATCGGTTTCGGTTGCATGTCAAAAAGGGTGACCGTTACCGCGTACGCGTGTATGCCTCTGCACTTGGACATCTCATCGATCCAGCTATCGCTATCCGCCGCATCGAAGCGGAAGAAACAGACGGAGTGATTGAGATTGAAGCCGACGATGCGGACCCTCGATCCCTAAGTGATCGAGACCTGTTCGGCTCCTCCATTCGCTCCGGTGGTGGCTTTAAAGACGTCCTCGATCCAAGTGTCATCTGGGAACCTAAAGTTGATGGGGATTACTTGCTCGAAATCCGCGATACCTCCGGTTTCGGCTCCCCCGAATCGGTCTACCGAATCGAAATCGAAACTCCACCAAACTCCATCCACCCTGTGCTTACGAGCCGTTTTTTCGACTGGGTTGAAGGATCCCGAGGTACAGGCTTGGCCATTCCACAAGGTAATCGTTGGACCATTCTCGTTTCTTTGCCTAAAGGACAAGGAACCACATACAACGCCCCCTTCGAACTCGTTCCCGACGGACTACCAGAGGGTGTCCGATTGCATTGCCCAGAAGTGCCTGCACAAGCAAGCGTTTGGCCGATTCAACTGATCGCAGACGAAAATGCAGTTCAACAAGCGAAAACCTTTACCTTGCGAGCAAAAGCAACGGATCCATCCGTTATTCTCGAAGGAGGTTGTCAACAAGTCGTCCCATTCATCAATCATTCGGGTGGAGACGCTTGGCGAACTTTGCGCGTGGACCGTTTCGCCATGGCAGTCACCGCCCCGGCTCCTTTTCAAATCGATCTCGAGCAACCGACAATTTCCCTCGTTCGCGGCGGTGAACTGTTTATCCCTGTGCATGTAACTCGCACACAGGGCTTCCAAGCGGCAATTGAGTATCAAGCGGACTTCGGTCCCCAAGGGGTCAGCTTGCCACCAAAAGAAACGATCGAAACTGGCCAAAATCAATCCGTACTGCGAATCGCAGCATCAAAAAATGCCCAACTCGGTAAAGGTTGGCTCTATGTAATGGGTACCACTCTCGATGGAAGCGACTACCTAGGTCCCGGCCGCGTGCGCGTATCCTCTGAGTTGATTGAAATCCAAGTCGCCGAACCCTTTATAGAACTTGCCAGCGAACCCATTAGCGTACGCCGTGGCGGTAGCACTAAGTTGACGTTTCAGGTCACATCGAAAAGCCCTTTTGAAGGTCAAGCCCAAGTTCACCTGCTGGGTCTGCCCAAGGGTGTTCAAACTGTCGGCGATATGCCTGCGATCACCAAAGACACGCAACGTTTAGAGTTCCAAGTCACCGCAACCGACGAAGCACTTCTCGGACCGAATACAGGTATCGAATGCGAACTTGTTGTCCGCACGGGAGACCAAGAAATCCGGCAACGCGCCGGCAATGCTAGTTTGAGGATCGACCCAAAATGATGTATCCACGGTACCTATCCACTCCCTGCAAAACGAACACCTTACTCGGATGGTTCGGAATTCGTCTTCTATCCGTTTGCCTGTGCGTTGCATGTATCGTATCTGTGAGCGCGTTCGGTCAGGGATCGGGAACCGAAACCGAACCAGCAGACCCCGCCGTTGCTCCACCCAGCTTTCGCTTGGATGTTATGCCCGTGTTATTTCGCGCGGGATGCAATAGCGGTACGTGCCACGGTTCGGCTCGTGGTAAAGACGGGTATATGCTGTCGCTCTTTGGATACGATCCGGCTGGCGATTACCGCAGAACTGTCGAGGAAATACCAAATCGCAGAGTCAATATCGCCGTCCCCAGCGAAAGCCTGTTACTTCTGAAAGCAACAGCAAGTGTCCCGCACACCGGTGGCAAACTCTTTGATGCAGAGAGCGAACTCTACCGCATCTTACTGCGATGGATCGAAGCAGGTGCTCCCGATGATCAACAAGTAATTGCAACATCAGATGTGAATACGTCAAACAACTCGCCAATTGGAATACCGGAAGTCCAAGGTATCGCGTTCTCGAAGGACTCTATACTCTTCGAAGGCACATCGAATAACGTCGGACTTCAACTGCTTGCAACCTATTCCGATGGTAGTGTCCGCGATGTGACTTCCCTGGGTAGATACTTTTCCAATAATACAAGCGTCGCGCAGATCGATAACGACGGAATTCTCAGCGCTAAAGGAGCAGGAGATACCAATGTCTTCGGCAGATTCAGTAGATTTACGGTTGGAGCAGAAGTCATCGTATTACCACCCGCCGAAGGGTTCGTATGGACCAACCCTCCAGTCAACAACTATATCGATAAGCTCGTCTTCGATCGGCTTGAAAAGCTACGCGTTGCACCTTCAGAATTATGCGATGACGAAACCTTTCTTCGGCGGGTCACATTGGACTTGATCGGACGAGTGCCCACGGAAAACGAATACCATCAATTTATCAACGACTCGAGCCCTGCGAAGCGTGAAAATAGAATCGATCGACTCCTGGAACTCGATGACTTCGCCGACTACCAAGCGGCGTTATGGGCAGAACAACTAAGGGTGATCGGTGGCAATTACTCCACTGGCGCGACGGTGATCAAAGCAGCCGATCGTTTCGCAAATTGGATCCGAGAGCAATTTCGCAAGAACCGACCACTCAATGAGTTTGTCGCGGAAATGACCGCTGCATCAGGTCCCAACATCGCAAACGGACCTGTCAACCTTTACACCATGTTGGTACACAAACCGCAAGTGGACCCAAAAATGCTCGCAGCAGACTACTCCCAAGTTTTCTTGGGAGTTCAGATTCAGTGCGCAGAGTGCCATAACCATCCCTTCGATCGATGGAACATGGATGATTACTACGGTTTTGTCAGCTTCTTCACCGGAATCAAGCGCAAACCCGGAGTCGAACCAAGAGAAAAAAGAATTTATTGGGACTCAAAAAGCTCTCCTGCCGTCAACCCTGTAGATGGAAGACCTCGACCGGCAAAACTCCTGGGAGTTGCCTCGCCCGTTCAGGAACCAGGTGATCCACGCCGAGCACTCGCACAGTGGATATCAGCTCCGGACAATGATCTGTTCGCGAGAAACATTGCAAATCGTGTCTGGGCTCATTTGATGGGCCGCGGTGTGATTGAACCAGTCGATGACATACGCGTTAGCAATCCACCGACCAATACCAAGCTCCTTAACGGTCTTTCTGCTCGCCTTGTGGAACTGAAGTTTGACCTCAGAAGCTTTGTACGAGAGATATGCAACTCTCGCGTCTATCAACTTTCCTCGGTACCAACCGAATCCAACGCTTCCGATACCCGTCAGTTTTCACATGCCAAACTGCGTCGTCTTCGAGCCGACGTATTGCTCGATTCTATCGTAACTGTCACCGGTGTTCCCAGGAACTTACCCGAATGGCCTGCCGGTACTCGTGCGGTACTCTATTACCCACGAGTTTCTGGAGACACCGAAGGTCCACATCCAGGTGATCCCTTTTTTGAAACTTTTGGCCGCTCATCGCGGGGAACTGTCTGCGCCTGTGAAACCAAACGTGACCCGACCCTTTCGCAAACGATGCATCTCGTTGTCGGTGACACCATCCGCGATCGGTTAAACGCCGGGGGACTTCTTAGAAAACTTGTTGACGAACAACAATCTCCAGCACAAATCATCGAACAACTTTTCATTCGTATCCTGAGTCGTCGCCCAAAGGAAACAGAATTGTCCGAGATGCTGCAATGGGTAAATGAACCAACAAATAATATCGAGGTCTATGAAGATCTCCTTTGGGGTATGCTCAACTCTACGGAGTTCCTGTTCAATCACTAAAATCAGGAAGAACTCTTCGATGCTCTCATCCATCCATCATTTACGCCAGGCCACAGCGCGTTGCCTTCCTACTTCGATCGCTTTGCTGGGGCTCTGCTTATCTAACCCCCTTGCCGATGCGCAACAAGCAGATCCCCCTAAAGAACCGATTCATTACGAAGGTTCTATTGGAGCAATTTTGAAAGCCAAATGCGGAGTTTGTCACGGAGATGGAAAGCAAGAATCTGGCTTGAGCCTAATCTCCTATGCCGGTGTTCTCCAAGGCAGCGGGAGTGGGAAGATCGTCGTAAGCGGCCAATCGCAACAGAGCAAACTCCTAGAAGTTCTAACGACTGAAGACGACAGCCTAAAAATGCCACCCGACGGTGACCCTTTATCGAAACAGCAAATCGAACAGATTCAACTTTGGATCGATCAAGGACTTCGCGAAAATGCAGGCAGCTCAGCTGCACAGATGCGTACACTCGGATTTGTCCCAAACGCACTTGCGGCAATCAACAACGAAGAAGGCAACCGAGTAGTCCAACTAGTCCCAAAAGACTACCCGATCGTCGAAAAAGTGAACACCCGCCGACCATTCCCAATCTTGGGACTTGCCGCCAGCACCAAGGCACCGGTGGTGGCCGCCGCACAATATGGATCCATCGCACTGATTGATCCAGCCACCCGTAACCCGCTAGGAGAAGTCCCATTCCCAGAAGGCGAACCCCTCGTACTGAACTTTAGCCGCTCAGGCCGACTGTTACTCGCTGCCGGTGGCAAACCCGTTCGACACGGGGCCGCCGTTCTTTATGATGTCCTCACCGGAAAGCGACTTGCAAGCGTCGGCGAAGAACCCGATACACTGCAGGCTGCCGACCTGTCTCCCGATGAACGCTTTATTGCGGTTGGATGCACATCGCGTCTTGTCAAAGTATTCTCAACCGAAACAGGCGAGATTACATCCACGATCGATAAACACACAGACTGGGTGACGGCTGTAGCCTACTCACCCGACGGAAAAATGTTAGCGACCGCTGACCGAATCGGTAATGTCTATCTTTGGGACGGTCAATCCGGCGGCGCTTTGTTCAGCCTAAGTGCCCACAAAAAATCGGTACGCAGCTTACATTGGCGAAGTGACAGCCGCGTTGTCGTCTCCAGCGGAGAAGACGGAATGCTGGTTTGGTGGGATGCCAAAGATGGATGGCCAACCATCCAAAAAGCAGAAGCACATGCACAAGGCGTACTCGATGCAAAGTTCGGCACCCAAGGTGAACTGGCCACCTGCGGTCGCGATCGCTCGGTCAAGTTATGGTCGGCAGAAGGAACCGAACTCAAGCGATTCTCGATCGACACTTCACTACCTCTACGCGTCTGCATCTCGGCGGACGGTAACTGGCTAGTCGCTGGTGACTCCGCCGGCCGCCTTCATCATTGGCAGCTTCAATAGAAAGAATTGCTCTTGGTTTTGAAGTTTTGATCGGGAGGTATTTTACGCGCACACTACCGCTAGGAGAAATACACGTTCAGTTCCCGACGGTACTCTACTTCATGCTTTGGAAATAACGCCTCAAAAGCCCCCTCGCTAACGGCTCCATGCTGAAACCTCCGCTTCGGGAACACCGGCATCCTCACCCCTGTGACTTGCTCGACACCTCGCTGGACAATCTGTCCCTTCAAGTCATAGAGCTT
>JBIJCS010000269.1:0-6688 GCA_044344575.1 Pirellula sp.
AATCAATAAAGGGGATCCCCTCGGCGATTTCGATCACGCGAGGCAAAGCAAAAGGACTAAAACCCGAGAAACCAAGGTGCTTCGCGGGTGCCCAAGTTCGTACATGGCCTCGGCTTTGTCCCCCACTGTAAACCAATGAATGTTTAATCGCATGTACCCCCCAACCTTCTTGGTACAACATCAAGTTGTTCAGTACGCTGCGGATCGTCAATTCAGAATTCTCTTCGATGGGGTAATCTTTGAGGTTCTCATCCCCACCATCGCCATCGACCAAATACTTCCAATCAGGATACCGATCGCGAATCCCTTGGCACAATGCTAACCCCATCGTTGCAGCTTGGACATCTAAAGGCTTGTAGTCTTCAGTGATCCGTACAGCCTTACGCCAATCTAAGTTGGACTCTGGTACCTCGATCGCCTCCCAAAGCATCTGCAACCCACATCGCTGCAAAAACGAATTGGCTTGATCCGCATCCTGCGAATGACCGTTAATCGCAAGCGAGAAAGCTTTCAAACGCGTCGGTGCCTCCCCGCGGCGCAACAAGAGGTGATTCAACACCAACAACACCGCACCGCTGTCAATTCCTCCCGAAAACATCACACCGATAGGTGAGCCCTTCGGAATCCGATCCAACCACTGATTACACTCAATTGCCAATTGCCCGATGTACTTCGCGCCAATCGCGTCAAGGTCGTTCCCCCATCGATTGCGGCTAGGATTGAAGTAGCGAGTGTACTGCGGGTTCGGATCGGGACAACCGATCAACTCAAGCTCCACCACGTAATGGGCAGGTACCATACGGGTGTACGAAGGATGAAACTGATCTTCTATACCCAACTCAGCAAGCTTCGCGCGAATCTCGTGCATCTGCTCCGCAACGATCAAACAAGGACCATCCACTTTCTTCGCAAGAAAGTAACGCATCGGACGACCGATCGAACGAGCTAGCCGTACCGTCTTGCCTCGGGAAACACAAATCGCAAACTGTCCATCGATTTGTCCAACACGCAAAGCATCCCCGCTTAGCACGGCCTGTTCCGCTTCCTCGATCGACATATTCAGGAGAATGTTCCCCTGCGGATCCATCAAGTTTTCAATTCGCGAAATGTACTGGTGCGCGTGGGGAGTGGACGATGAACGGGAATCTGAGGGAGTTTTCGACATGACTTCAAGCTAGTTGGATTGAAACGGTTAGTTGGATTCGCTTTGTTTTAGCCTACTTTTGAATTGGATTGAAGCAGGAAAAGATCCGGTTGGGGGTTCCCTACGAGCGAATTCAACTTATACTTCTTGCAGTCTTCACAGCACCCAAAATGCTCGTGAGGGGCTCCTGCGAGGGGGAAGCGTGAAACTGGTCAGGACTTAAGTGGAGCAGCCATAAGCGTCGGACTCTTGTGCGGGGGCCTCTCACGGGCATTTTTTTATTCTTGCCCCCCATCTTCCTGGCCCTGTATTCCTGGCCCCGTCTTCTTGTCCCCGCCTTCTTGCCTACAATCATCAAAAATCCGTCTCCCACGCAAACCAATAACAACATGCCTAACACCCACGTCTCACTTCGCTTTTTGACTCCACTATCAACTCTCTTAGTAGTCGCAACCATTCCATTCGGCTATTTAGGTTTTTCAAGCGATCTATTTGCAACGGAACCCGCATCAGAGCCGATGGCGACTTGGAACGCTACAACACTTCCCATTGAGCTAAGCGTTGGATATGCGGTACGGGCTGTCGATCTAAGCGGCGATAGCAAACGAATTGTTTGGCTGGAAAATCCGACTTGGAAAGTGCATACGATCTTCGAAACCCCATCTCAATACGCCGACAACGTCTGCTTTGCCCCTATGGATATCGATCGCGACGGCGATTTGGATTTCGCGATTGGGACTGATTGGCAACCCAACAACACCACAACAGGCGGAGCAGTTGGGTGGATTGAATCACCAGCGAACCCACGTGACCGTTGGACCTACCATCCCATCTTGGAACCAGAACCCACCGTGCATCGAATGCTATGGTGTGATTTCGATGCGGATGGCGAACCAGAACTCATCGTCGCACCACTGAAAGGACCAAAATCGACGGGCCCCAAGTTTGAGGATGTACCTGTACGACTATCTGCGTTTAAACCTGGCAAAAACCCAAAACAAGACGCATGGGAAAACCTGACATTCAACGTGCCTCTATTCGTCATGCATAACTTGGACAAAATCCAGGATGATGACAAACCGGGAGACGAATTGGTTACCGCGAGCTTTCAAGGCGTCCATATCTTGAAGAAAGCAGCAGGAACATCCAAACCCGAAACGCCCGGGCAAATCCCTGCATGGGATGTACTTGTCCGTCGCATCGGTAGTGGATTCGAAGCCGATGCACCGGGGAAGGGAGCAAGTGAGGTTCGAATGAGCAAATTGAGTAATTCCCAAAGGGTCGTAGCAACCATCGAGCCATGGCACGGTAATCAAGTGGTGATTTACGAAGAGCCCAGCAACGCAATCGTGCCTGCAACACTATGGCCTCGAACCGTGATCGACGATCAACTGAAATGGGGGCATGCGATCGCGTTCGCCAATCTCGACTCCGATTCCGATCCAGAACTAGCCATCGGCGTCCGCGACGATATCGCACCTCACCGCTGTGGCGTTCGTCTGTACGATCGCCAGCCCGACGGCAGTTGGACCAGAACGCTTATTGAGCCAGGCCAAGTTGCCGTCGAAGATCTCGTCGCCGCGGATTTAGACGCCGACGGAATCGTTGAGTTAATTGCTGTAGGACGCGCAACGCATAATGCCGTCATCTACAAACAATCCAATCCATAGCCTAAGACATCTGTTTCGATGCTTCTGCGTTGAACACAACTACTTCTTTTTCAAGATCAACACAGTATCGCAAGTGTTTTTAGTGAGACGAACGCGATCCTTGATGTCGTACCAAAAATCGTAAACGCCAACGAGTTCGAACTCCTTGGCTTTCGCTAGTAGCGACTTGATTTGATCGACGTCGTAGAGTCGCAGTTTGATGTGATCCACGAGCAGATGCTCTTTCTTGCCCTGCTGAACTTTCATCGTGATTCTAAGTGTTTCGATACGATTCGGCTCATCGATCTCCGTGACCGTCAAAGCATATTTGATCGAGTACTCTGGCGTCTTGGCCGACCAACGTTCCGTACCCCACAAATCCCCGTCGTGCGGTACAAGGTGCAAGGACAGAACGAAAATCCCACCGGTCCGAAGATTACTTGCGACGCATTTCAAGTGCTTGAGCGCAGCTTCTTCGGTCTCCAAATGGCGGAAGGTATTGACCGCATTAAAAGCCGCATCAAACGGTTGATCAAACTTAAAACTGGTCATATCCTGCTTGGCCAACACCGCGCGACAACCAATCTCTTTGAGTTTCTTGTCACAGTACTTCAACGCCTGCTCATTGAGATCGATCCCTGTGACGGCGTACCCTCGCTTGGCCATCTCTCGGACCAGCCGGCCGGAGCCACACCCCGCTTCTACAACTCGTTCCACTGGAAACGGCACAAACTTCTTAAAAGCATCCTCGAGAAACTTTGCTTCGTTTGGTGTCTCCTTGATAAATCCAGCTTCATACCATTCGGGATGGTCATACCAATTGATCACATCATGCTTCGGCTTCTTTGCTTCCGATTTCTTTGTAACCGCTTTTTTAGAAGCCGCCTTTTTGGTTGCACTACTCTTCACGATGTTCTTTCTTCGATGTTGCTTAAGAGACAAAAATACAAATAACGGATTCTATTGAAAAAGTCAGGATTTACACCACGATCTTTGCATCCCCTGAATCGACGGTAGACGCGAACGTGCTCACAGAAGATCAAGCAGTCAACGGCAGGGAACTCTGCGAGAATTCGTGAAGACATTGTTGCACTTGTTTTTCCGAAAGCGTGGTCCGAGCACCCACCAAGAGCAACCGTCCACGACGAATGACCCCCTTCTCCATAAACCTTCCAAACAGTTCTAAATGTTTGAATTCACCTGATGGACTTGTTTCAGTACGAGCATCCGCACGATCCATAGGATGAACCACCATGATGGAACGCTTGTCGGAAGAACAAACATACTCGGGGTGGCATTGCCAAGCCCCCGATGTCGACGCAATTGAACCTTTGGACTCCGGATTCGTGGCATTCACTGCTTGCACAATCCACAATTCTGGGTTGGACTCTAGCATGGATGTCTGAATACTGAGCCACAATTCCACCACCATCCGTTCATCGCAACTCGATAACACACGTACGTCGAGTTGATAAGAAAAATTCCAAGGGTACTTCTGGGGAAACGAAGTGATCATATCTTGCTGGCGTACATACCGCTCCCCGGGAACCACATACGCCGCTTCCCCAACTAAAGTCGAATCGCGAGGAACTACTTGCCAATCGCACAGCGCGTGATTTGCACTCTTGGATTCCGCATCACTCTCTAACCGAATTCTAGTGCGATCCCCCGCAGTTACCGATAATGTGAAACCATGTGCTGCAAATACGCTGCTGTCGTCCTTCAACTTCCAAACCATGTTCTTTGCCGTTAATGAATCCTTGAGCCACACCTGATTCAACGCTTGCACGCTCCGCAGTCAACTCCGTCACGCACCCGAGTCCATTGTAACATCTTTAGTCGACTTGTGGTGATTTGTCGCTAACGTAACTCCAACCCACCCGAAAGAATATACTTGCGCCATCAGTAATCGTATAATCCAATTGCA
The DNA here is from genome assembly GCA_044344575.1 of Pirellula sp. Lineage (GTDB taxonomy): Bacteria > Planctomycetota > Planctomycetia > Pirellulales > Pirellulaceae > JBKCUI01. The sequence continues at coordinate 4,721 of JBIJCS010000269.1, forward strand.
GAGCCTGGGCTGATGCATCCACGCCCACCTCCGCACAAGCGGCAAAAGATTCTCAAAACCGATAGACGACACACGGAGATTTGAAAATGGCCTGGTCAACAAACAATGCGATCCTTGTTCCTTACGATTTTTCGGTACACTCACGTGTTGCAGTCGATCGTGCTCTCGAAATCGCCAATACGCCATCCCAAGTGCACGTACTGCACGTTCTACCTACCTTCGTGCCACTCGCCCCCGAAGGATTTCCCGTAGAAGCCATCGACGATCGAATTCGGCTCGAAGCAGCCCATCAAGCCATGGAAGAAGAATTTGCTGATGCCAAGTATGCTCAGATCGCCAAAGAGGTTTTGATAGGAGATCCAGGTACCGTCGCAGCCGAACGCGCAGCGATCATCAAAGCCGATCTCATCGTTCTGCCTTCACACGGGCGTAGCGGATTCACAAGGTTAATGCTTGGCTCCGTCGCAGAACGAATCGTTCGGTTAGCCCAAGTACCCGTGCTGGTAATCAAAATCCAAGAATAGCAGCAACGATAACAGAGCGCGGTTCGATGTTTTTGGCAAGAAAATCGGGGCAAGAATATATAAGCCCCTGAGATTCAATTTCCAAAATCATCAACGCCTGTTCAACAACTCGAGATCCTCCAATCCCGCATAACAAAACCTGCCAACAACCTCCTGCCCCCATCTTCCCGTCATTCCTCCTTGGGTTCGCCAAGCACCTGATCCAGAATTCCCATCAAGATCCCTCGGTAGATACGTTCAAGCAACGGATTTGCCTTGATTAGTTTCATCGTCTTGTACAACCGCTCACCGTTCTGCGGATCGATGTCGATCTGCTGAGTTACCCCCTTCGCATCGACCATGACTAACGTATAGATATACCCGCTGCCGCCATCCGATTCACGCTGGACTTCGTGAATCTGAGCCGTGGCAACGTCAAACTCCTCGATCGCCGCAGATACAACCGGTGCTGAAGCCCGCTTGCCAAAGATACCACTGAAATACTCACTCATCTCCTCGACCGATTTGGTTGAGCTGGATCGATTCAGTTCTTCGGTAAGACTCTTGAGTCGCTCGATGTTCTCGCTATCTCCCCTCGCTTCAGCTTGGGAAATCTGTCGTTTGATATCCCGCAACCATCGCTGCTTGTCCGTTACCCCATCTTCTTTGGATCGCAACTCCGCGTTGGCTTCGTCGACTCGCTCCCCAAGACTCCCTTCGAGCGCGATGGATTCTGAAGTTATGGGGATCACTGGGATACTTAGAAGCAAACTGACCAGCAGCCCCAATGCGAAGATATGCAGCGCAACAGAAACCCACCAGGAAAAAGCCCAGAGCCTTTTCCTGGATTCCCTTCGGCCGCGAGTAAGGTACTTGGTTGGCATACCCCAATTCTACACCAGGAAATAACCGTTCAAGTGCCACCGCACCAGTCGTTGCTCACGCTTCGAAACAAATATACAAAGAAAGCTGGAAAGTTGCGGATTTCAGCTCCCTTTACGGGAATTTCAAGAAACGTCCGAAGCGAGCCCAAATCCGAGAAAGTTGTGCCTGTCCATCCGAATCCACTTGGGCTTAGCCCTGTGGTTCCGTCATCGAGAACGGATCAAGAGCCTTCGTTAACACGTCCGGCTCAAGGATCTTTTGCTCCAAACACAGTTCGCGAATCGTTTTACCCGATGCGAACGCTTCTTTGGTAAGCTTCGCTGCCTTTTCATAGCCAATGTAAGGATTAAGACTGGTGACCATCGAAAGACTTTGCTCAACACTCGCCTCGCAAGCTTGCGGATTCGCTTCCAATCCGTCCATGCAGAACTCAATGAAGGCACTGATTCCATTCGACAAGAGGTGGATACTCTCAAGCATCGCATGCCCCATGACAGGCATCATGATGTTGAGCTGAAAATTACCACCTGATGCCCCGCATAGCGTCATCGTCGAATCGTTGCCGATAACTCGTGCAGTC
>JBIJCS010000422.1:0-4575 GCA_044344575.1 Pirellula sp.
CACCGTCTGGCGACGGGTGGCTACGGGGGATGGTGGAAGATTCTTGTGTAGCCACCGCTGCCAAGCGGTGGAAGTGGCGAGGAAAATGTCCACCGTCTGGCGAACGGTGGCTACGATTGCAGTTGGTAGTGGCGAGGAAGATGTCCACCGTCTGGCGAACGGTGGCTACGATTGCAGTTGGTAGTGGCGAGGAAGATGTCCACCGTCTGGCGACGGGTGGCTACGATTGCAGTTGGTAGTGGCGAGGAAAATGTCCACCGTCTGGCGACGGGTGGCTACGATTGCAGTTGGTAGTGGTGAGGAAAATGTCCACCGTCTGGCGAACGGTGGCTACGGGCGAACGGTGGCTACGTTTGCAAGCTATCCTTGGGGCGTGCAACGATTGATCGTAGTTGGGTTAGTCCGCTTTGACGATTTCAAATTGATGGGGTTGCATCGTTAAAGCTTCTGCAACTGTTGCATCCAGTTCGGATACCTTTTGTAGCCGTTGATCGATCAGATCCTTTTTCTTGGCTTCTAGTTCTTCGCGTGGGACGGCAGCGTAGACCCAGTCTGGAACACCGGTAAGGACAATGCCGCGAAAAATTTGATCGTGATGGTAGCGATTTTTATTCTCGACTGCTTCTTTTACTTTTTTCGCTTGGTCAGCAATTGGTCCGGTTTTGAGAACTTCGGCAGAGATGTCGATTCCTTTCGCCAATGACTCGGAGCTGAATTCAGCGACTGCAATGGAGTCGATGCGAATTTGGTAGTTGCCCGGTTCTAGACCGGTGACTTGGATTTTGTAGTCGTTTAGCTCGTCGAGGATGGGTGTCCAGGGCAGAATGCTTGCTGCATCTTCTGGGAAAAATGGTAATGCTTGATCGAGTTTCTGGAATTTGACCCCTTTTCTGGAGGCTTCTAGACCTTCAACACTGCATTTTTCCCTAGAAACGACTTTGTTTTGTGCGGCATCGATAGAGACGGAGGCGACGAGGGTTGGAAAGTTCAACCCTTTTAAGATGGAGGCAGCCATGAGGGCTTGGCCTGGTGGTCCGGGGTGAACTGCGTCACCTGCGGTGATGCGGTTGTATTTTTCATTTTTAGAACGGGCAGAATCAAGGACACTTAGGTAGGGATGGAATTGATCTACGAATGTCCCCTGGTTTTTTTCCGCGATGGTTCTTACACCGTCAGAGAATTTTTCCAAGGTTTGGTTGTATCCAGTAAGAGCCGTTTTGCCTTGTTCGTCGTTGTCGAGGGGTTGTGGAGTTACCCAAGCGGTTCGAATGTTGGCAGCTTTGGCTTGGTCTGCCATCCCCTGCAAGCCGTCCATGTACGGTTTGAATGTTTGCTCGGAGAATTCGCGATAGGAACCATCATTCATGCCGAAGTCGACGGTCATTGCGGTAGGTTTATGCAGCAGGACATCGCGAGTGAACCGCGAGTTACCGCCGACGGAGCGATCACCACCGATACCAACGTTTCGGAAGGTGATTTTCCAGCTGGGAAAACGGGTGACGGTCCACATTTCGACGTAATTCGAGTATAGGTGTTGTTCGGTGATACTGTCACCGATCATGACGACTCGGTCCCCGTCACGGAAGAAGAAGTCTTCGGCAAAGATGGAGTTGGTTCCAAGGCTGGAGATCAATGCGAAGCAAAATGCTTGGAGGTGTTTTTTCATCGGAGATTCAGGTGGGGAGGGGATTCTCTTGGAGGCGTATTGCAGGATTGCGTGAATCTTAGCAGATCCGATGGTGGCCATGTTGTTGCGACCGATATCGACAAGGCTCTGGCTTGCGAGTTTTCCTATCCGAGTTCTGCGACCGACCTGAGGATGTTTTCTATGGATTTTGCGTCGTGGATGCGCAAGGATCCGATTTCTGGCAAGAGGGTTCTGGTTTCAGAATTACCAGTCCAAATTGGTTGTTGGAAGGGCGAGGAGGTTTTTGGTTTTTCGGCTTGGGCTTGCAGATCACGCGATAGTGCTTGTGGTTGCTCGAGGGATTGGTTGCTTAAGCTGTCGGCGTCACTCACTGCCACGCCAAGGATTTTCTGCAACGCCCGGATCAACCGAATCTCCCCTTGGAGTAATCCTTCTAGAAGTCCCTCTTAGCGACCTTCCATGCGGCCTTCAATTCTCCCTTTTTGTTTACCCTCGTTGAGGAGTTGGTCGGCGATGGATCCAGGTTCGATTCGAGATGGGAGGATTTTTTGAACGGTCGTAGTTAAAGTTCTCACCGGGACATGTCGCTTAAACACCGTAGTGCGGGCATGCATGCCCGCACTACGGTGTGTTGATTGTTGGTAGTGTGGGCATTATACGGTGGGAGTCCATGCAATTCATTTTAGGGCGACTTGGGTTTTTTAGTTCGATTTGGTCAAACTAATTTTGTTCTCTAGCTTTCATGGGATGGATCGTCAAAGCCTGGGAGGAGTAGCTGTTGATGCGTCTTGGGTTTTGGGAATGGATCGCGACGCTTGCGGCTTCCATGCCGCTTTGCAACTTCCACTGCTTTCTCGCGAGCTTCGTTCGTTTGTCGGACCGCGTAGATTTTTGCTTTGGCATCACGTATGACTTGGGTGTGATCGACGATTGGCAGTGGATAGTCCCTTCCGATTTCACATCCATATCGAACTTGTTCGTCCCGCGTTAGTTTGGATGGATTCCAAATCAAAGCAGTAGGGACTTGCTGCAACTCCGGAACATAGCGTCTTACGAAGTCACCCGTCGGATCTTGATCCTTTCCCTGTTTCTCCGGGGAGTAGATTCGGATGGTATTGATGCCCGTGACTCCCGATTGCATTTGGATTTGTGGGTAGTGAATCCCTGGTTCGTAATCGAGAAACTGTCGTGCAAGAAACAGCGAGGGTTTGCGCCAATGCAACCAAAGATCATAGGATGCAAAAGATACTAGCATCGCTCGCATCCGAAAATTGATCCAACGATGCTCACGCAATGCACGCATACAAGCGTCGATCATGGGATAGCCCGTTCGTCCATCACACCATGCTTGGAAGCGTTCTTCGCTAAAGTCGTTTTCCCTTAATCCGTCATAGGCCTTGCATAGGTTCTGAAATTCGAGCGAAGGTTCATCTTCGAGTTTTTGCATGAAGTGGCAGTGCCAGCTGAGTCGTGATCGATAGGAAGTCAATGAGGATTGCCACTGCTTGTCCGCCCCTCGAATCGCCTTCGTCTGCATCACGGCTTGGTAAATCTGTCGGACGTTGATGCATCCCCAAGCAACATACGGACTCAGTCGCGAACAGTTTTCGTTTGCTGTTCGCGGGCTGCTCATCCCGCGTCGATAATTTTCGCCTCGTTTGTTGAGAAACGAAGCGAGGTATTCATGAGCTAGTTCTTCTCCTCCTTTTTGTAGGTGTGCGATGGGCGCTTTTACTGCATCTGTGATTCGCCATCGTTGTTCATTTTCGACTTTTGCGGAATGGATTTGAAGTGAGTCAGGTAGTGTAAGTTGACGTGGAGTTGGAATTAGGGGTGTGTCGGCCCAACGCTGCCAGTTTTCTGCCCATCCATCGCGATTCTTTAACCGACGTGTCACCCCGTCTTGGCGATACTCTTTCCAAGTGATACCGTTTTGGCGACACCAGCTTTGAACGCGTTTGTCTCGTTGGAAGGTCCAGTCTCCACCGGTCTCTTCGTGACTGTAGAGTTCTTGAATAGTGAAAGCCTGTTGCAATTGCGAGAGAACGTTGCAGACATCTCCAACCTGGATGAAAAGGTCGCTTCCGATCAACTGTAGTTTGGATCTCAATTCTCGCGCTGATTCCAGTGCGAAATGGAAATGGGTGGGATCCATGTCTTTGGATTGCCACCAGTCGGGTTCGATCACCCAGAGCGGGAGAACTGCACCACGAGACGCTGCATGATGGAACGGTGCATGGTCTTGCAAACGGAAATCACGCTTGAGCCATACGATGGAAACGTGCGGATTATCACTAGCTTGTTGCGCTAGCCTGATCGGTTGGATTTCCGAAAGATATGGAATTTCTTTTTTTAGGAAGCTCGTCATGATGGCAGAGGCACAGCGGTACTCAGCAATGAAAACCCGCGGCTTGGGCCATGGGACGCATGCAGTTCTTTATCCCGGAGCTTGTGCTAGTCGGATAACAAGTTGGTAGAGGAGAGTACCTAGAAAACCGATCATGCAGATGTCGATTACCGCATGGAAAAGGCGCATGAATCGAAATGGTTCTCGGAGTGCTTTGAGCGTTCGCCAAACGGCTGATCCGATGATAATCAGCAGAAAGATCATTAGAAAGCCAACCGTCCAGTAAGCTGACGATTGCCCCTTATCGGCGGCTTCGAGTAGTTCTTTAATTGCAATTCCGCGTCGGGCGAAGATGAACATGGCGTTACCTCAAAACGGTGGAGTTTTTCCTGGGGATGTCTACCGCTTGTATCGTAGCCACCGTTCGCCAGACGGTGGGGGTTTTCCTGGGGACATCCACCGCTTGGCAGCGGATGGCTACGGGAGGGTGGTTACGAGGGAAGGTTTACGAGGATGGTGGTTACGAGGGAGGTGGTTTCCGCTTGTATCGTAGCCACCGTTCGCCAGACGGTGGGGGTTT
>JBIJCS010000423.1:0-4529 GCA_044344575.1 Pirellula sp.
TGATCGAAAACCTCGAAAAACTCAGCACGAGAGCGCCCGGCGTATCTATCAACTCAAAAACGGAGGCGTCGATCATGCGACTCGCACCGAACACAGGTGAATTGCCAAAGCTCCAAACATTAGAGGTTGAAGCCAAAGGCAATATAGCAACGGTTTCTCTTAATCGTCCTCGCTCTCTGAACGCCGTGAATGCGGAGATGACCGCTGAATTGGAAAAGCTGGTCGCTTGGCTACTCGGACATTCCGAGAACATCCGAGTCGTGCTCCTACGTGGAAATGGAGACGGATTCTGTGCGGGAGATGACGTCAAGGAACTGCCTGGATTTACACCGGAGTTCGCTCGAGAACTTAGCCTCAGACAAGCGGAAATGTATCTCGCCTGGGAGCAACTCCCCCAAATCGTTATCGCACTCGTGCATGGAGATGCAATGGGTGGTGGTTGCGTCGCTGCATACTCCGCTGACTTTCGCATCGCATCGCACGACGCACGATTTGGAATGCCAGAAATCCGATTAGGATGGCCACCCGGCTATGGAATCGCCCAGCTGACAGCATTGGTAGGCAAAGCCCGAGCACTAGAGTTATGTCTCTTAGGTGAACCAATCACCGCCTCCAAGGCACTTGAGTGGGGCTTGGTCCATGAGCTAGTTCCCCGTGGCCAACTCCACAATCGAGGTCTACAACTCGCCGAGCGTTTGCTTCGCATGCCTGTCGATGCCCTTCAAGCGACCAAAAGATTGGTCCATCTAGACGAAGGTTCACAACCGAAAGTTGCATATCGTGCAGACACCGAAGCGTATGTACGTTGCTTGCAATTGGAAGATGCAAAAGAAGGTATCCGCGCATTCGTAGAAAAACGCACACCTAATTTCCCCTCTACGAAAAAGTCAAAGTAGTCCCCTCCCACCACACAATCCATTGCTCACTGACGCTTCGCTCAAGACGCCAAGCTCACATAGAATAGACCAACTAAAAACCAAAACGTGAGCCCAAAAAAATACTACCCCAAACACCCCTGTCTTCTTTGCGCCTTTCCTCCTTCAGGTGAGTCAAGCTTCTTTGCTCCTTTGCGACTTTGCGCGAGACATTCCCCTTTGCGTCAGACGACAACGAAACAAACCTAATGCAAAATCATCTGACATCCATTTCACGGATTCATGCCCTGCAGTTGCTCTCCAAGATCGATCCGGATGAAATCTGGTCCGTACAAGACTGCCTCGCCGCACGGATTCCAAACGACTGGATCGAACACTTCCGCGATACCTTCGAAAGCAATTTCCATGACGCCGGAAGCACAATCGAGCAACACGGTAAACTTCAAAATCATTACCACGGAGTCCGTGCGATCGACCTAGCCGTACAAGCATCCGTGTGCCTGGGAATCCGATTGCCACCCCATATTCTGGCGAGCAATCACCGACAGGCGATCTTACAAGCAATTCACGATGCAATTGAAGAAGACTGAACTTGTCCTCTCAACGAAACTTCATCTCTCAGGCTGCCGTCACCAAATAGCAAATCCTTAAGCGTCCTCTTTGGGAATCTCGAACTTGGGTGCCGTTGACTCAACGACCTCTGGCTCGTCGTGATCACGCACAGAAGAAAGCTTCGGTGGCTCATAAGTATCGACCGCATTGAACTCTCGCTTAAACTCGTCGACGTTCTTCTTTAAACTTCGATAAGTCCCACCAAGGTTACGCGCGACCTCCGGCAACTTGGACCCAAACAACATCAAGGCCAAGACACCAAACGCAATCATCTCAAAAGTGCCAATTCCACCAAACATGCATCTACCCCCGTTGTGCAACCGCCTGGGCACTCCGAAAAGCACCCACTGACATGTCGCTGAAAATCCAATCAACCACTAGGTCGACTTGGTAGAGTCCGAAGAAGGTTCGCTGTCGTCATCGCGCATCCCCTTCTTGAACTCAACAGCACTACGTCCCAAATTCCTCATCAGTGACGGGAGCCGCGCACTGCCAAAGAGCAAGGTGACGATCACCAAGAAAATGAGAAGTTCAGTCGTTCCGATTCCAAACATAGCCGATACCCGGGGTGGGTTAGTAAAAAGGGGAAGGAGAGTCAGCGTTTCCGCAAGCTCCATTGATTCCATTTTATTGGAATGCCACAGGGTGTCAAATCCACCCGGAACGGCACCACCTAAAGAGATGCAGTTTCGCGAGCCAAAATATCTCGCCCAATCCCCATCATTTCCTGACAATCAATGGTTTTCCCATTCGTTTCAAACAATGCGGCCACCGAAGACTTGTGAATCTTCATTTTCAAACCACCGACCCCTAAAGCCCCATAATCGAAACGACCGTCACGCTCGACACCTTTATCCGTCAAGCCAATCTCTTCGATCCCCAGCGGAGGAACGGCGTTCAAGTCGATCGCAACCTTAAGCCGCTTGGCCTGCCGCAAACCCTCCGAAGATAGCAACTTCACCCCTGCCGCACCACAAGCAAAAACCATTTCCGCCTCTTCTAACGCTTTGCTACTCCAGACTTCGTCATTGCTGGAAATCGCCGCAAGTCGACTCGAGGGCACACCCTGAGCCACCAAAGCGTCGACACACTCCTGCGAACGCTCGACCGATCGCGACGAAACATACACTTTGCATTTCTCATTCGCCAAAATTTTCGCGACCCGCTGCCCCACCGGGCCCGTGGCTGCAAGAACCAATGCGCAGCTCCCCTCCAACGAGACGTGCTTCGATGCACTTAACACAGCCGCCGCGGCAGTGCTGTTGGACCCATTGCAATCGATCATCACAGAGACACGAAATGGATCAAACATCGTGTCGATCGCGTTGCGGTACAACTGTTCACCGTGCGCCACATTGCTACCTCCAATGAAGATCGCAGTGCGATTCAAATCCTGCGGCCCACGCGTATACATCGCTCCATGCACCAAATCGCGAACCTGCTCGGGCTTTACGTTCGCATATTGAAGCAACCGGTCAATACCAGCATCCGTCGCGACAATTGCATCAAACACACTCGCGTGCGCATCGGTATCAAATTGCAATAGGATTCTTTTTTTGGACATAGCTATTTTGCGATTCTGAACAAACGATTGAAATGGACAAATGACATTCGTAGACGATTACGCCGCAAGATCAGGTTGTACTTCGATGACCGCCTTCGCGATCTTTCCCGAGTGCATCGTCTCGAAAGCGTCATGCCAGTCCGCCAAAGCCCAACTGCCGCCAACAATTTTGCTGACATCGAGCGCACGTGTATCAAGCAAATGCAAGACACGTTCCCAGATCGCCCAAGTATGCGAAAAACTTCCCTGAAGCGTCACGTTCTTTTGAACCAAGGGATCGATGGAAAATCCCAACGGATCACGCCCCCACCCCACTTTGCTGATCCAGCCTGCCGGGCGGACAATGTCGATCGCGGTCCGAAGTGTCGCTGAAACACCCGCAGCATCCACCACTCCATCACATCCTAATCCATCGCGGGACATCGACCATTCTTGCAACTGCTCATTCAACAATGGCGTGCAACCCAGTTCCTTGGCCAAATCCAACCGAACCTTATCCTGCGGTAACCCCACCACGGCAACTTCGGCCCCTCGAAGCCTCGCCACCGCGCCGCACAACAAACCAATAGGGCCAGGTCCCAACACCGCGACACGGTCTCCCGGAAGAATATTCACGTTGGCCACCACCGCGCTGAAGGCAACGCAACAAGGCTCCGTCAAAGCCGCCAAACGCAAAGGCAAAGTATCCGGAACTCGGTGCAAACATCGTGCGGGTACTTTGACATATTGGGTCATCGCCCCATGCGTCCCATAACCAAAACCCTTCCGGCTTGGGTCTAAGTTATATTTTCCAATCCGTGTCATCGGAGAGTTTTGGTCGATGATCGCCGCTGTCTCACTACAGACTCGATCCCCCTCTTTGAACCCAGTGACATTCGCCCCCGTCTTGACGAGCACGCCTGCGAATTCATGTCCCAACGTTACTGGGTAATTCACTGGCCAACTATGCACTCCAGCCCATTGGTGCAAATCACTACCGCAAACTCCCACTGCAGCAACCTGCATCAACGTATCGTCAGGCCCGATCTCGGGAACCGCAATCTCCCGTATCTCCACGGACATCGGAGCTGAAGAGTAATTGATAACAGCTGGTTGATTCTTGGTCATATCTTAAAAAAACCCATCGTAAAAGTGTGCTGCAACCGGTGTCTATCCCGGAACGTTTATTATCGCACTATTTCGCTTATCGGACGAGTAGTAGTAGCCACCCCCACCCAAAAGGGTACAAAAATTGTGCCAAGTCATTCAACCCGTCAGGTTAACGCCTAGTCGTTGGCGTGCTCGCAGTGCGGTTGTAGTACGGGACTCCGGCCCGTAGACCGCGCACTCTCACGCCCTAAAAACGCCTCGCTGCGCTCGTAAATGCGGCCCAGGAGGACCGCACTACGATAAAAGCTCACCCCACAATCACCCCACCCCACTCCCCCGCACCGTCTCCTTTGCGACTTTGCTTCTTTGCGTGAGACATCGGTTCGAAA
>JBIJCS010000424.1:0-4527 GCA_044344575.1 Pirellula sp.
CACCGTCTGGCGAACGGTGGCTACAGGCGAACGGTGGCTACGGGAATACGAAACCTATCGTAGCCACCCGCTGCCAAGCGGTGGACGTTGCGAGGAAAACTTCCACCGTCTTCCTATCGTAGCCACCCGCTGCCAAGCGGTGGACCTTGCGAGGAAAATCTCCACCGTCTGGCGAACGGTGGCTACATGAGTACGACGACTACGGGAGAACGACGACTACGGCAGAACGGTGGCTACGGGAGTACGGCGGTTACGGCAGAACGAAACGTGAACCGAACAGAACCCGCCTAGACGCGGTCTTGCCGACGATTAAAACTGCGCTTCTTCGCGCACTCGTCGCAGATTCCTTGGATAATAAACCGATGATCGCGTACCCGGAAACGATGGTGTCGTGCCACCTGGTCGCGAATTCGAACAATTTCCTCACTCGTAAATTCGATCAATTTCCTGCATTTCGTGCAGTATAAGTGATCATGCTCGGGGTAACCGTAATTCAGCTCGTACATGCTCCGACCTTCGAGCTCAAATCGGTGCAACAACCCCGCGTCAACGAATTCCTTGAGCGTTCGATACACTGTCGGACGTGATACGTAATTCGGAGATCCCTTGGATGGCAACTGCTCGATCAACAAATCAGCATCAAAATGCTCATGACGATTGAATACCTGATCGAGCAAGAACTTCTTCTGAGATGTATTGCGTAACCCCTTGGACTGAAGGAACTCTTCATATCGAGCCAGCGGAGTCATCGAAACCTCAACGGCATCGAGAGGCTCATGCAACGATGACTTCAAATTCTCTGGTGCTGGTTCGGACTCGTTCATATTCAAGGGCATATCCCTGCACTGTTGCGAAGCTTCCTCCGTTACTATAACTGACGTTCTGCTTCTGGCGAGTCCGAAGCGGTGTCAGTGGCCGGAAGCTTGCGGAGAAAGTCGGATGGAATTGGGATTTGAAGGAAACCTGCTCGTTTTTAGGGTCTTAATCCCACTAACCGCCGGAGTTCTGGGGCTGATTCTCCTGACTCTCTGGAGTAACGCCAAGGCTATCGGCAAGGGCTTCATCGGCTGGATGCTCGCACTCGGTTTCCTTTTCTTGGGTCTAAGTTATTTAATCTCGGAATTCGGTTTTTTGGGGGCCTTTACCGGGAAACTCGACTGGGAAGGGCTGAAAAATTGGTTCCTAACCCCTCCCAAAGAACCTTGGATGCGCCTCACCGGCTGGTTTCCCGTCTTGCTGGGGCTTTTCATGTTCGGACATTTTTTCTCCCATCACGCAATCTCACGTTTCGTCGGATGGGGAATACTCGCAGCCATCATGTTCGGCACCTTCATGGGATTGCTACCTGGGACGCAAGGATACGAAGACAAGGCCCCCTTGATGGCATGGCTGCCATGGGCTGTCGTGCTTTCCACCCTCTGCAATGCACTGCTTACCATTCGCAAAGTCGAATCCGTCGACATTTCAGCAAGCGATCCAAGCGATCCACGTGCAGAACCATCCCACCGACCCAACCTATTCCCTCGAACGTGGTTTTTATGGACCTTCGTCGTGCAACTTGGAGCAATCGCAGCGTGTATCCTGCAGGGCTATGCATCTCTCGGTGAATGGGCCATCGTTACCGCAACACTGGCTTTGGCAATCGCTTCGCTGGGAACCGCCCTGAGAATCGAGCGCGGAAATCAAACAAAACACCCCTATGTTCCAGTGAGCTTCACCCTAGCTTTCACCGGTGTTGCATTGCTGGGAGTTTCCCAAGTCTACACGTGGAGCCCACTTCCACTGTGGTTCTTGTTCGTACTCGCGTTTCTACCATCCCTACTCGCTCTGATCGATGAATCCATCATCACCGTCACGGGCTTGATCTCATTAAGGCATACCCAAAAGACTCCTTTACGAGTCGCTGGTTGGCTTATCTCCATATTCATCTTCGGTCTACTGCTCTACTGGTTCGTCCTGCGCAGTGTTCCTGAATGGTAATGGTGCAAAGTGAAAACCTCCGATGATCAAGACTGGGTTTACTTGCAGGGGCAGATACGCCAACAAGGGCCTCACCGAGACACTCTGTTTTGTATCCGCTTCGAGTCCTCGCTGGGTACCTTCTCCGTAGTTGCAAGCCTACATGTACAAAAACTTCTCGAAGTTCATTTGCTTAACACGCACGAAGGTTGCGACCAGCCCTCCAAGGAGACTTGGCCATCCTCGGATTGGAAACATGCCAAAATCGAATCGTTGAACTCCATGAGTGCCTCCAAGACCAACGGTTTTGACATCCATAAAAATACCTGGTGCCGCACAAACCTCCCCTTGCTTGCCAAAGCCTCCTGTCCTCTGAGCCCTACCTCTTCAGGATCTCCTCATTCCAAGGAAACCGAATTGCTCAAACTCTTCCAAAGTGCCGTTGAACAATTGCGTAGCTACGCCTCTGGCGATCGAACTATCTTCGACCTTCCGCTCCAGCTTTCAGGAACCCCTTTTCAAAACAAGGTCTGGCAAGCGTTACTCGATATCCCTTATGGACAAACTTGTTCCTACGGCGAATTGGCGAAGAAAATCGGCAAACCACAAGGAGCACGAGCGGTTGGTGGAGCTTTGAATCGAAATCCCCTCGGAATTATCGTTCCTTGCCATCGGGTAGTTGGCGCCAGCGGAGAACTAACGGGATTCGCCGGCGGCTTGGATCTTAAGAAGCGGCTGTTAGAACTCGAACGTCGCGCGAAAATCGAGTAGAATCTTCAACTGTATGAAACCGCTCACGAAGCTACTTCAATTAATCCAAAGCTGGTTCTCCTTCCGCCTGACGAACTACTACCTGATCCACTTGGCTTTGCTCGTCTCATTCGCTTGGATGGCCATGGGTTTTGTTGGAATCGTCATGGCGTTCTGGATCGTTTTGCTCTGGTTCTCCGCTTGGCAACGCCCCATGCGACCAGAGTTTTTCCTCATTGCGGCCTTCGGCTTGCTCTCCGCAATCCTTCTGCTACCCCCTGGCTTGTGGGACAACGTTCCGTGGCTCTTCGGCTTCCTTCTGGTCGCCGCGAGCCCCCTGATCGATTTTATTTTCCCCACCTTCCGCGATCGATAGAGCATAACAATGACAGACGTCACGCTCGACAAGCCTGTGATGACACCACTGGCCACACCCAAACCAACGCGATGGGCAAGTGTCGATATCTACCGCGGACTCGTCATGTTCTTAATGCTCGCGGAAGTCCTGCACTGGACCGGACTCGCTCGCTACCAATCTCAACTTTCCGCCTGGATGCGCACGCTACTCGACACGATCATCTTCCATACCTCTCACGTTGATTGGGAAGGTTGCTCGCTGCACGACATGATCCAGCCTAGCTTCTCGTTCCTCGTAGGAACATCACTCGCCTTCTCGTTCGCCAAACGGATCGATCAAGGTCAGTCCTACGGCAAGATGTTGCTGCATGCCATCGGACGTAGCCTAATCCTCATCTTCCTCGGGATTTTTTTACGAAGCCTCGGCAAGATGACCACTAACTTCACCTTCGACGACACCCTGACGCAAATCGGACTCGGATACGTCTTTCTTTTCCTATTCGGAGGGAAAGCGTGGCAAGCCCCCCTTTTCGGTGCACTCGCAATCCTCCTTGCATACTGGAGTCTTTTCGCACTCACGCCCCTGCCCCCACCTGATTTTGATTACCAAGCGGTTGGCGTTCCTGCAGGATGGTCACATCACGCGCAAGGATTCGAAGCCCATTGGAATAAAAATAGCAACGCTGCATGGGCCTTCGATGTTTGGTGGATGAACCTCTTCCCCCGAGAAACTCCCTTCGCTTTCTCAGCCGGAGGGTACTGCACTCTCAGTTTCATCCCAACACTCGCAACCATGCTCTTGGGGCTCGTCGCCGGTCAGTGGCTTCGCGCTCCCTGGTCCAACAAACAGAGAATCGCCCATTTTCTCATCGCCATCGTCGCTTGCATGTCCCTCGCTTACGCGGTGGACTTAGCCGGTCTATGCCCCATCGTCAAACGCATATGGACCCCGACCTGGACCCTGTGGAGCGGTGGAATTTGTTTTGCATGGCTCCTAGCACTGCACCTGATTTGCGATCTTGGACAAGCCACCCGTTGGGCGTTCTTCTTCCAAGTGATCGGTGCAAATTCTATTGTGGCTTACGTCATGAGCTGGACACTGGAAGAAGGGACCAAGCTGGCGATACGACGCCATTTTGACTGGGCTATCGAACGACTCGTCCCCCAACCGATCGAAACGTTTGTTTACGGCTCGCTCGTCCTCACAACATTTTGGCTAATACTATACTGGCTCTACCGGCAGAAGATTTTTGTTCGAATCTGATTCAGTTTACGGTTCTAGAAACAGCTCACGATTATTCAGAGCGGTTGCCGACGAACTATAATCCCCAAGAACGTGACCTCGCTTTCGGATTGCACCGAGCGTTAAGTCGATTTTAGTTCTTCCAGTGTTTTCCAGTTTTTCCAACTTTTGGTTATAGGTTTTAACGATGAAACTTTGGATCCGAAGCATTCTCGTCG
>JBIJCS010000425.1:0-4525 GCA_044344575.1 Pirellula sp.
GTGTAAGCCATGTGTTACGCCAAGGCGCAAAGGATGTGGGTTGGGTGTGACCGTAGGGTATGTGTAGCGGTCCTCGTCTATCGATTCGGCACCTGGAAGCAAGACGATGGCAACGATCGTTTCGCGAACGCCGCAAATGGAACGGACCGCGGAACATACCGACTTGCTCTCATATCTCACGCGAAGGAGCAAAGGGAAGACCTGCGATTATTTGTCCTGTATCGCGCGACTTTCAGTTTGTTCGCTTTATGCGGTCCAGCCCCTAGGCCTGGAAGGCCGGCACACCCTCTGCCGAGGTCGTTAGGCCTCGGTGAACGGATAAAAGAGGATGCTAAGGCCCGAGGGGCCGACACAACTAGAACAGAAATACCCGCTCAAAGCATGATGACCATTCCTGGAGTTCTTCCATCATCAAACACTCACCCCAATCTTGCCGATTGATGTGCCAGCCCTTCGGGCTTTGCGGTTCCGTGGTGGCTGCTTTCCGGCGGTTATCACCGCCGGCAGAGGGTGTGCCAGCCCTTCGGGCTTGAAGCAAGCACGAGTTTGCTTAATGCGCGTGTAAGCCATGTGTTACGCCAAGGCGCAAAGGATGTGGGTTGGGTGTGACCGTAGGGTATGTGTAGCGGTCCTCGTCTATCGATTCGGCACCTGGAAGCAAGTCGATGGCGACGATTGTTTCGCAAACGTCGCAAATGGAGTGGACCGCGGAACATACCGACCTGCTCCCATATCTCACGCAAAGGCGCGAAGCTGACTGACTTGTCTCTGGGAGAAACAATATCTCACACAGTGACGCGATCTACGATGGCTTGGTAGCGTCGCAGGAGCAATGGATGCGTCATGTAGCGTTCCGCTTTCTTTGCATATTTGTCAGTGCCGACGCTTCGCGCTTGGCGTTCAAGTGCGTCTTTATTGACGCGGTCGAAGAGTTGCGGGCCGACTAACAAGACAGTCAAAGCGTCTTTGGATGCCTCGAGGTCGTCGACTAGAGCATGAGCAACTGCATCGCAGGTGAACTCATCGAGTCGGCTTAGTTTGGTATAAAAGCTACGAATGGTTCCTCGGAAGTAGCTGGTATGTCCTAATGCGTGGTGTGCAAGCTCATGAGCGACGATGAACTCCAGAGCCTTTTCATTTCCGCGGTGGAGCATGCCATAAACAAGGTCATCGGTCAGGATGATGGTATTTTTGCGACCTAGTTTGAACGCCGCCGCATTTTGCGTGTTGGCTTCGGTGATGAACACATCAGGGCAGTGATCCATGTTCAAGCGATTCGCCATTTCTTGGGTTGCTTGGTACAACCACGGGAATTGCTCATGATCGACACGGAGAGCGGATCCGCGAAGTGCCGCGACGGATCGTTTGACCATGAAGTGCTGAAAGATCGATAGGATGATCCAAGCGATCAGAGCTATCCCGGTTGTTATCAGAATTGCGAAAAGGCCACCTACGATCAGCAAGACCCAACCCAAAAAAGCGTGAAAACCGGTTCCTTTGGTGATGTGTTTTTTGGGATCAACTTGGCCTGCCATTGGCATTTCCTTTCGTACTCATGGAGTTGTAATAAAAGCGGGCGAGCGTTCATACGGCCCAGGGATTCCACGTTGTTATAATGGATTGCGTTCAGGGTTGGGCCCAGGTTTCGAGCGTTTTTTGGATCGCTTCTTGGATTGGGGTTAATTTCAGTCCGTTGGCCACGGCTTTGCTCGCATCCAGCACGCAGTTCGAGCGGGGAGTTATCGCCGCGACCCGCATGAATTCCGATTCGTCGGCAAAAAAGTGGAATGCTTTTTTGGTGACCCCAGCTTCGAGAACCATGTCGACGACTTGCCGCGTGGTGATACTCCCGGGATTGGTCAAATTGTAGATTCCGTAGGGGAGTTTTAAGCGAAAGGTATCGATGAGAGCGGCGGTGAACTCAGGGAGGAGAGATAAGGAGTTTTCCGCGTCGAGTAGCCGTTCGTATGCGAGGACTTTTTGCAAGTAGTTGCGGGGACTAGTGGAGTTCTCGAATGGGATTCTCAATCGCCAGATATAGCAGTCTGGGGTTTGGCAGTCTGATGCTAGGCGATCCGGGCCGAACCCGAGGACTTCTTCTCCTAATGCCTTTGTGCCTGAGTAAAAGCTACAGTTGTTTTGGCGGAAGGAAAAGTTGGGTGGGTCTTGTTCGGTGAACCCTGCTCCGTCGGGTCTACGCCCCGTATAGATGCATCCCGAGGAGACGTGTCCCCAGGGGATTCCGACAATCTTGCAGGCATCTCGAATGATGCCGGGCAATACCGCGTTTCCGTATAAGCATTCGGCTTTATGGAGTTCACAAGCGTCGACATTCGGTTTGCCGGTGTAGCCAGCGCAGTTGATCAAGCAGTCCAAGCCCGCTTGCTCGATCTGTGCGACACAAGTGGGAACGTCGATGGTAGTTTGACGACCGAATGTGACATAGCGATAGCCTTGTTGATCGCATGAGTGACGGAGTGCGTTTCCTACGTAACCACCCGCGCCGACAATACCGATTTTCATTCAATATCCCTGTATTAGATTGGATTAGCCGAGCAGTTCCGTTGGATTCCGCATTGGATCGCTATCGATCCAGCCTTGAAGGATCGCGATCTCTCGCAGGTTGGCGATCTGAATCCCTTGCCGTGCTTCTAGGACTTGTACAAAGTTTCCGGCTTGGAGCAGTGAATCAAAAGTTCCAGCGTCAAGCCAAGCGAAACCTCGCGAGAGGATATCGACGTGCAGGTTGCCTTGTCGCAGATATTCTCGATTGATGTCGGTGATCTCTAACTCACCGCGCTCAGAGGGTTTTAAATGCGAGGCGATATCGACAACTGAGTTATCGTAGAAGTACAAACCGGGGATTGCAAAATTGGATCGAGGTTCTTGCGGTTTTTCGACAATATCTGAGGGCTTGCCCGCGGCGTCAAACTCCACGACTCCATAACGTTGCGGATCGGAAACTCGATATGCAAAGATGGTTGCACCCGCTGTTCGTGAAGTTGCCGCTCGCAATTCGGTGGTGAAGCCTTGTCCGTAGAAAATATTATCTCCTAAAACCATGGCGACAGAGTCGTTACCAATGAAGGACTTGCCGATCAGAAAGGCTTCGGCCAAGCCTCGTGGTGCTTCTTGGATTCGGTATTCGAACCGCACGCCGAATTGTTGGCCAGTACCGAGAAGTCGTTCGAACAGGGGTAGGTCATGGGGGGTGGATATGATCAGTATTTCTCGGATCCCGGCGAGCATTAGTACCGACAGTGGATAGTAAATCATCGGCTTGTCGTAGACCGGCAAAAGCTGTTTGCTGACCGCAAGCGTTAATGGATGCAATCGTGTTCCTGAACCACCTGCCAAGACAATACCTTTAAACATGGATTCGCTCAGTTCTTGTTGGGTTTAATCGAATGTCAAGTTGTAAAAAGACAGTATGGCGAGGAGCAAGGCTTTTCAGGCAGGCTGGTCAGGGTAGTCCCAAGCGATCGAGTCGATAGGAACCAGATAGGATATCGGTCCACCATTTTGGGTTTTCCAAATACCATTGAGCGGTTTGCCGCAGTAGCTTGTCATGGTCGGTGTTGGGTTGCCATCCGAGTTCTTCTCGTAGTTTCGTTGCATCGATTGCGTAACGCAGATCGTGTCCAGGACGATCGGTGACAAAGGTCAGTAGATCTTCGTGGCGTTTGACTGTTGTTGGAGGATGTAGGTGGTCCATGATCCTACAGAGTTTGGTTGCCAAGTCGATGTTGCGCATTTCGTTGTTTCCACCGATGGCATACGTTTCCCCTACCCTACCGCGTTGTAAAACGATTTCGAGCGCAGTGCAATGATCGTGGACGTAGAGCCAGTCGCGAATATTGTCCCCTTTGCCGTACACCGGTATTGGTTCTTGGCGCAAGCATTTCAGCAGTACAACAGGTATGAATTTTTCGGGGAATTGGTAGGGACCGTAATTGTTGGAGCAATTGGTGACTAGGGTGGGTAGTCCGTAGGTGTGGAACCAAGCTCGAACAAGGTGATCCGAAGCGGCTTTGCTAGCCGAATAGGGTGACCTTGGGTCGTACGCGGTCGACTCGGTAAAGAACCCTTCGTTGCCAAGTGAACCGAAGACTTCGTCGGTCGATACATGGAGGAATCTAAACGTGTCTTGCGAGGCTCGCGGCAAGCTTCTCCAGTATTGCGTGGAGGCTTGTAATAGTTGATAGGTTCCTACGACATTGGTTTGAACGAATTGTCCAGGGGCATCGATCGAGCGATCAACGTGGCTTTCCGCAGCCAAGTGGACCACGCAATCAGGCTGAAAGTCTTGAAGCAACTCGAAGAGTTTTGGGCTTTGTACCAGGTCGATTTGCTCAAATCGGTAGTGCGGATGCAAGGCCACGTCGTTGAGAGAGTGGAGGTTACCAGCATAGGTTAAGGCATCCAGGTTAAAAACATGGTGGCCATGATCGAGCATCATGCGTACCAAGTTTGAACCGATGAACCCTGCTCCTCCAGTGACTGCACAGCGCATTTTGATACCGAA
>JBIJCS010000040.1:0-15190 GCA_044344575.1 Pirellula sp.
GCTGGCACTAACAGCGACAGCACCGATCGAAACGGTGGCTTCTCGATCGAATTGGTGAACGAAGGAGTTTCCGTTGTTGGTGGTTTTGATCAGTCCACCGGAAGCGGTAGCGGCCCACCAGGTGTTTGGATCGCGTTCATTGACTGCGAGGTCGACGATTCGCCCTCCCATGTTCGCAGGACCGATACTTCTCCAACGAATTCCTTTGGTCCATTCCTTGGGGATTGAGCCATCCCACTTGGGTTTAGCGATTTCTTTGTCTTTGGAGGTGGAGTCTTTAGTGTTAGGGTCTTTCGAGGACGAGCCTTCGGGCTTGGACTCTGCGGGAGGCTTGATTCCCTGGAGCATTTTGGCGATTTCGCCGAGTTGTTTTTCGATTGCGTTCAGTCGATTATCGACGGAGGGGTCTTTGATGGTTGGCGGAGTTGATTCGTCTTTTTTGGTTTCTTCGGGGGGCTTATTGCCTTCGGCGGGCTTGGTTTCTGCCGGAGGTTGCTCGGTGGGGGTGGAGGGTTTGTTTTCGTTTTCTTTTGCTGGTTCTTGGGTTGTTTCGGTGGGTCGTTGGCCGAAGCGGCGTCGTAGTGGGCGATTGCCGGATTCTTGGCGAGTTGGGGGTTGAGAGGTTGGTTCGCTGGCGGCAGGATCAGCGGGTTTGGGGTCTGCTGTTGGAACGGGGGTGTCTTGGGCTTTTGTTGTTCCCGATCCTGGGTGAAGTTCTAACAAGGAGAGGACTGCCAGGCAGGCTCCGGCGTATCGGAGGTATTTCATCAAGTTGCGCATCGAATGCTTGCTCCGTATTTACGTATTCCAGCCACTTGGATTGGTTTGCTCCGAGGGCGGGGGGGTATGGTTGGTTGACAACAGATGAGAGAACTGTCGCATTTTGCTTGCGGATTGCGCAAACTTCAAGGAAATAGGATAGGTTCGTCGTTGTTTTTTTGGTGGACTTATGAAGGAATTCCTTAGATAAACGCGTTGTAATCTCCTGGGGTGGATTGATCGTGCATGGTTGTTGGCGGGGGGGAATGTGTGGGTTCGTCTGTCGAAATTTGGCTGTTTCCTATAAAACTAGGTTACAGGAGTTGTTGAGAACTGCTCAGACTTGCTGAGAGATAGGTGAGAGCTAGTAGGAAGCCGTCGCGAATGCGGGCCGAATTTGAAAGGTGGTAATTCCATGCGATTCGAGCGAGTGGGATGTTGGTTGGGGGCGTTTCCAATCTGGATGATGGCTTCGGCCTGTGTTGCGCTTGTGAGCTTGGGTGGGATGATCCGTCAGGCCAACGGTTCTATGGATGGGGAGTTAGCCGTTCGAGGGCTAGACGGCCAAGCGATTGAGTGGAGAGACGGTTCTACGTTGAGGGTGTGGGTCTTTTTGGGTTGTGAATGTCCGGTGGCTAAGTTGTATGCGCGGCGGATTGAAGAGTTGCGGGATCGGTTTGCAGCTTCTGGAGTTGAGTGGGTTGGGGTGATGAGTAATTTGCAGGACACGCGGGAGGACATTGCGCGGTTTACCGAGGAGGTTGGATTAACGATAGCGATGGTCAAGGATGCGGATCAAGCGTTAGCGAGGAAATGGCAAGTGACGCGAACGGCTGAGGTGGTGCTGGTTGATCGTCGAGGGGATTTGAAGTATCGGGGGCGTATTGACGATCAGTATTCACCGGGAGTGACCAAGTCGAAGGTGGCGCGTGAGGATCTTGCGCTAGCGATTGATTCCGTGCTTCGTGGGGAGTCACCTCAGATGGCGATCACAGAGCCGGTAGGTTGCAAGATAGCCTTTGATCGCAAGTACATTGCAGGGGGGGGGGATGGTGCTGACGGAAATGAAGTAACGTATGGCAATCAGGTAGCCGCGATTTTGAACAAGCACTGTATGGAGTGTCATCGTCCCGGTGAGATTGGACCTTTCGACATTACCGATGTAGTGGAGTTACCGGGATGGTCGGAGATGATTTTAGAGGTGATCGACAATGGCCGCATGCCTCCTTGGCATGCGGATCCGAAGCATGGGGTGTTTAAGAATTCGCGATCCATGAATCGAGAGGAGATAGAGGTAGTACGGCAGTGGGTTCGGGCGGGAGCACCGATAGGGGATACGAAGTCGTTGCAGTCCCCGCCCATTGCGACGGGAGGATGGCGATTGGAGCGTGAGCCGGAGTTAGTGGTTTCGATGCGTCAGGCACCGTACAAGATTCCGGCGAGTGGTACGGTGGACTATCAGTATTTTGTCGTCGATCCGAAGCTTGAGGAAGATCGATGGGTATCGGCAGCGCAGGTGATACCTGGAGATCCATCGGTAGTGCATCATGCGATCGTATTTATTCGTCCGCCGGATGATGCAGAGTTTTTGGGGATTGGGTGGTTGACGGCTTATGTTCCCGGTCAGATGGCCACTCGCTTTCCGGCTGGGTATGCGAGGAAGATTCCGGCGGGTTCCAAATTTGTTTTTCAGATGCATTACACACCCAATGGTCGACCGACGAGTGACTTGTCGAAGATTGGCATGACGTTTGTTGATCCTAAGACAGTGACGCACGAAGTGTTTACGGTGGTGGGTATCGACCAGGACTTTGAGATACCGCCGGGAGCATCGGACCATCGAGTCACTGCGAGGGTTCCTCGTTTTCCGAAGGATGGAGAGTTGTTAGCGGTATCGCCGCATATGCATTTGCGTGGAAAGTCGTTTGAGCTTCGGGCGCAGCGTGGCACGCAAGCGGAGACGCTTTTGAGTGTGCCGCGTTACGATTTCAATTGGCAGCACACGTATGAATGGGTTGATCGAATATCGTTGGCGGATGTCGATTCTTTGGACTTTACGGTTTCGTTTGATAACTCGGAGGGCAATCCAGCGAATCCCTCGGCGGAAGAGTTTGTGATGTGGGGCGATCAGACTTGGGAGGAGATGGCGGTCGCGTTTTTTGAGGTATCGCGTCCGATGGAGTCCAGCGGGTTGAGCGGCCCGGCGCGTTCGATAGCCCAGCGTAGTGATCGCGGTGCTGGAGGCAAGGGTGCTAGTGGGCAGGATGCTAGTGGAGAGAGGGTCTCTACGGAAGGACCGTCGAGTGCTCAGGAGTATGCAGATAAGTATCTTCGCGATTGGGACGCGAATGGAGATGGGGTGGTAGGTTGGGAAGAATCTCCGAGGGTTTTGCGTGATTTTGGATTCTTTCGTATCGACACGGATGGCAACCGTGAGTTGTCGCGTGAGGAGTTGATGCGAGCTAGTCGAAAGCGAGATCGCTGAGCGAAGCGAGCTAGATCGAAATACCCATGAATTCAATCAAGTCAGGTGAACCGCAGGTCAGTGCAGTGAGTAGGCTATTTGCATCGGTGATGGATTATCCTCGCTGGTGTTTGGGGCTTTTGATTTTATTGACAGCGTTGGCGATAGGGGGGTACATCGATCCGGACTGGCCGCAGAAGATCCGATTGCGGTTGGGTATTGGGGGTGTGGAGAGTTCGGAGGGGGTTCGTGAGGGGGTTGGGAGCGGAAGTGGGAATCAGGGTTCACAGCCGCTGCGTCGATTTGGTCGTCGAGGAGGATTTGGGGGGGCGGGGCGTGCGGAAGCAGTCTTGGTTGTGAAGTGTCCGAAGATATTTACGCCAGAGGGTTCTCAGGCATTTCGTGAGGTTTACGAAGAGGTCAGTAAGCTTGACGTGGTTGCATCGGTTCGTTCGTTAGATCAAGCGCCACCGCTGAATATTTTTGGTTTGAGTGAGCCGATTTTACCGCGAGCGAATGCGACACAGCAGCGATTTGACGTCGCGAAGCAGAAGGCGGTGAGTCATCCGTTGGTAGTTGGGCAGATGCTTTCCTCTGATGCACAGACTGCGCTAATGGAGATTCAGTATGACTGGGTGTTTGTGCAGCAGAACGCGGATTGTACGGAGCCGGTACTGAGGGTGGCACAGGAGGTTGCAGGTCGACATCCGAATGTACCGTTAGAGTTTCACATGACAGGCGCGGTACCGCTACGGATGGTGTTGCTTCAGAATAATCGCAGCAATGAGGTGCGATATCAGATCATCGGATACGGGATGATCTTGTTGATGGCAACGATATTGTTTCGGGGGTTCTCGGTGGTCTTAGCGGTGGCAGCAGCACCGTTTTTGGGCGTATTTTGGACGCTTGGTTTCCTGCGTTATTTTGATCTTCAGGAGAATCCCTTTACCTTTGTTATCTTGCCGGTTCTGCTGAGTCTAGTCGGTTTCACTGATGGTGTGCACATGATGATTCACATTCGCAAGTGTATGACAGAAGGGCTGTCTGCTCGTGATGCGTGCAAGCGAACGTTGGAACTTGTTGGACTTGCTTGTTTTTTAACTTCGTTAACGACTGCCATTGGAATGGGCTCATTGGCTTGGGCCAATCATGAGGTGGTGCGTGAGTTCGGGTGGGCGTGTGTTCTCGGAGTCACTGCGACTTGGATCTCGGTGATGTTGGTATTACCGATGCTGAGTATGACTTCTTGGAGCAATCGTTTTACACGCGGATCGGAGCGAGATTTATTGAATCGAGTCTTGGGACGATTGGATCCAATCATTCGATGGGTCCTTGATCATCGCATTGCCATGAGTGCCTTTGCGATTGTGCTGACGTTGGTGCTTGGAGGGGTGGCATCGACGTTGCGTCCTGACGATCGCAAGTCGACAGCCTTTCCTGCGGGGAGTGATGCGCAGCGTTCGTTGGAACATCTCGATCAGGCTTTAGGTGGCTTGGATGTATGTACCGTCAATTTAAAATGGACTGTCGATAAGCTTGGGAAGGAGCAAGTGGTTAGCGCGATCAGCGAAGTTGAGGCTTTATTGAAACAAGAGGCCTTGATTGGGCATCCGCTTTCGTTGGTAACTCTCCTGAATGCTTTGCCTGGAGAGGGGACGGCGGTAGACAAGATTTCGATGGCGGAGTTATTACCTCCACCGCTCAAGCAGCGTCTGTTTGATGAAGACCAAGGGGTTGGGGCGATTACGTTTCGCTGTAAGGATCTTGGTACTGCGACGTATCAATCAACCTTTGAAAGGATTGAGGAGGGGGTTCAGTCGATTGCGTCGAGGACACCTGGGCTTGAGATGGAATTGCAAGGCGAAGCGATTTGGCGATGGCGGAATTTATACACCATTGTTACGGACTTAACGAAGAGTCTTGGGAGTGCTGCTTTGGTGATCTTTGCGGTGTTGGCGATTGCATATCGTTCGCTGCGGCTTGGGTTGATTGCGATCATTCCCAACATGTTGCCTTTGTTGGCGTCGGCGACTTATATGGTTGTTACGAGGCAACCTTTGGAGGTTGTCAGTGTTTGCTGTTTTACGATTTGTCTTGGAATTGCGGTGGATGACACGATCCACTTCATGTCGCGCTATCTCGAAGAGTTTAGGGATGGAGGTAGTCAATCCGAGGTGATTGAACGATCGTTTAAGGAGGTGGGGACTGGGATGATGATGACAACCATTGTCTTGGTAGCTGGATTCAGTTCGGTGTTAACGAGTGACACTCGCGACCATCGAGTGTTCGGGGCGTTAGGGGCGATCACGCTGATTACGGCATTGTTGTGTGATATGTTTCTGTTACCGGCTCTGTTAGCGACGTTCGACAGAAAGCGAGCGACTCATGCAGGATAGTACTCAGCGTCTTTTGGCAGCTTGGCAGATTCATCAGCAGGGGAATGTTGCTGGTGCTTTGGGAGAGTATCAAGCGATTGTTCGCAGTGAGCCGCACAATGCGAATGCTTGGTGTTACCTAGGGATCGCATTGCACGATCTGAAGCGTTTTCAAGAAGCATCCGAGGCGTATGAGCAAGCGTTGAAGAACCAGCCGAAGTTTCCGATTGCGCTGAACAATCTTGGGAATACTTTGCGATATTTGGGGAGGGTTGATGAAGCGGATCGCAGGTTTCAGCAAGCGATTGATATGCAGCCTGATTACTTCAATGCGTATCGCAATCGGGGAACGTTGCACGCTTGGTCGGGTCGTATCGATTTGGCGCTGAGGTATTACGCGGATGCGATGCGGTTGCATCCGCAGGATGCGGAGTTGCATCGCAATTTAGGAGTGATCAGTTTGCTCCAGGGGAATTTTGAGGTTGGTTGGAAGGAGTATCGGCATCGGTGGAACTGCAACGATGCCAATCAGCATCGATATGCGCAGCCGAAATGGACGGGGCAAGACTTGCGAGGGAAAACGATTCTTTTGTATGCCGAGCAGGGATTAGGGGACACGTTGCATTTTGTGCGGTTTGCGAAGATTCTCAGGGACTCGGGAGCTCGTACGATTGTGCATTGCCAAGCTGCCTTGGGAGCGATCTTGCAGGGGTGTGAGGGGATTTCGTCGTTGATCCCGAACACATGGAAGGTCCCTGAGCCGTTTGATTACCATTGTTCGCTGATGGACGTGGCGGATGTATTGCAGATCAATCTCAGCAATATCCCGGGGCAGACACCTTATCTCAAGTCGCCGCCGAACTTGATTGGGTACTGGAAACGGCAGCTTGATCAACTATTTCCGCCGGCGAAGTATCGGATTGGTTTGGTGTGGCAGGGGAATCCCGATCATCAAGCCGACATGTTTCGATCGTTTCCGTTGGAGTCGTTGGAGCCGCTGTGTGCATTACCGGATGTGCAATTGATCAGTTTGCAGTTTGGGAAGGGGGCGGAGCAGATAGCGCAGTGGAAGGGGAGCAAGCCGATTTATCGGTTGCCTGCGGATTTGGATCAGTCGAGTGGAGCGTTTATGGATACGGCAGCGATTTTGCATCACTTGGATTGGATCGTCACGAGCGATACGTCGCTAGTGCATCTTGCGGGAGCTTTGGCAAGGCCGACTGTATTGATGTTAGGGTTTACGCCTGATTGGCGATGGTTGTTGGACCGATCGGATAGTCCTTGGTATCCTAGTTTGCACTTATTGCGACAGGCCACGATTGGGCAATGGAGGCCTGTTGCAGAGCAGGCGGCGGCGTTTCTTGCTTCTCAGTTTGAGCGGTCGCCCCAAGCTTAGTGGATTCGCGGATTTGACATGTATTGTTTTGATGAAGCATTGTTTTTTCGCTATGTTTATTGGGACATGTTTATCGGTCCATGTTTATTGGGCCAAGTTTATTGTGCCAAGTTTATTGGGCCATGAGGATTCCTTTTAGGATTTATGACAACTACAGTGACTACGATGGAGAAATCGCTGCCCAAGTGGGATTTGCAGATTGGCAAAGTCCACATAGGGTTTCCGGTGGTGCAAGCGGCCTTGAGTGGTTACAGCGATTGGGCGATGCGTATGATCGCGCGCCGTGCGGGGGCATCGTATTCGTTGTGCGAGGTGATGCTCGACCAGTTCTTGGTGAGTCTTAAGGATCGAAAGAAGACGCAGCATTTTCTATACAACACAGCGGAGGAGCATCCAGTTGCGGGGCAGTTGATGGGTGCCGAGCCTGAGCAGTTTGCGCTGGGGGCTCAGAAGTTAGTTGAAGCGGGTTTTGCGGTGATCGACATCAATTTTGGATGTCCGGTGCGAAAAGTATTAGGGCGATGTCGTGGTGGGTTTCATTTGAGTCAACCGGATGTGGCTTTGGAGATAGTTCGCAGAACGCGCGACATTGTTCCACCGGACATTCCGGTGACGATCAAGATGCGGAGAGGGCTTGATGATAGCACGGAGAGCCGCGATCGGTTTTACGAGATACTCGATGGGGCGTTTGCGTATGGGATATCGGGGATCACAGTGCATGGTCGCACGGTACAGCAGCGTTACATCGGACCGAGTCGATGGGAGTTTCTCAAGGAGGTTAATCGGCATGTCGGTCCGGATCGAATTATTCTTGGGAGTGGAGATTTGTTCTCTGCGGAGGATTGTTTACGGATGATGCAAGAAACCGGAGTGGATGGAGTGACGGTTGCGCGAGGGTGTATCGGGAATCCATGGGTGTTTAGTCAGGCGCAAGCTTTGTTTCGGGGTGAGCCATTACCGTCACCGCCGACGGTATTTGAGCAACGAGAGGTGATGTTGGAGCACTTTAGGCTTGCGGAGCAGCTGTATGGACCGGAGCGAGCTGGAGTACCGATGCGGAAGTTTGGAATCAAGTATTCGGCATCACACCCGCAAAATTTGGAGGTGCGAAATCAATTTGTAAGGGTCAAGAACTTTGAAGAATGGAAAGCGGTGCTTGATCGTTGGTATAGTGCGGATGGGCCTGGGGTGTATCCGAGCCGAAGTTTGTACGAGCAAGAGCAAGAGTGTGGCTGAGATTGTATTGGAATGAACCCATCACGGCCCTCCCATCGGATTTCCATTACGAAGGCTTGTAAACCACTTGCTGAGTCGTCTTTTCGGGGGGTGGAGCGATGGTTTCACATTCCTAGTAATCTTGGGGCAAGGGCGACTGTAGAGTTGCATTTGAGTGCGGCAGTAGCATTGGAGTCTGCGACGTTGAATTTGCAGCGGCTAGAGGATAGGGTCGTGGTCGGTGTTATTGATGAAGAGGGATTGCCGCAGCAAGCGGAGGGGGGAGCCCCTGAGAATTCTTTGAAAATTGACTATCATTGGGACATTACGCGTCAGTTGGCTCAGCGAAATCATCTGGTTTTGATTTGGCCGTCGGCGGTGTTTCCCTCCCACGTTTTCCCACCTTGGTTTGACTTATGGCTAGAAATATTCGAACTCGATCCACGAACGTAAGTGCAATGTGTATAGAGAAACTAGGGTTGAGGTCCCTTTGGCATGTGGGCGTGTTACTGCGGCCAAGTTCGTTTCGGCGGGACTTGTTTCGGCGGGGCTTGTTGAGTGCAGTGTGTGTGGCGATGGCTGGGTGTTCGGGGCCGATTGCGACTGCACCGGTGGATTTTGCTGCGACAGTTGCTGCGGAGTCTGGCATTGAGTCGGGCGAGCCGCAAGACCCGAAGAAGGCTGAGGAAGCGAAACCTGCGGCGAAACCTGTGGCGGATGCGAAGCCAGAGGCACCGCTTGATGATTCTGTGGATGTTGAAGGGTTATTGGCAGCGCGGTTATCTCCTGAGGACTTGGACTTGGGGTGGATACGATTGTTCGATGGCCAATCGTTGCTTGGGTGGAAAGCCACGAGCAACGCCAATTGGAGAATCGAGAATGGAGAGATTGTTGCGACGGAGGGGGACGTCGGATTCTTGATGACAGATGTTCGCTTTAGCGACTATGAAATTGAATTGGAATTTCTGGCGGACGAGAACACGAATAGTGGCGTGTTTCTTCGGACTTCGGATATGCCGGAGGATCCGGGTAAGGATTGTTTCGAGCTTAATATTGCCCCGTCGGATAATCCGTTTCCTACTGGTTCGCTCGTTGCGCGGTCGAAGGTTTCCGAACAAGTCGATGAACCGGTGGCGCAAGAGTGGCATTCATTGCATGCGTTGGTGGATCAGGGGCATATACAATGTTGGGTCAATGGGCAGCAGTCGGTCGATTACAACGACACGACCGGATTGACGGCTGGTAAAATTGGACTGCAGTTCCGAGAGGGCGCGATTCGATTTCGCAACATTCGAATTCGACCGATTGGTTACAGCGTTTTGCCGAATGCGACGAAGAGTGATTGGAATGAGCCAGCGGGAACGATTGAGGCTTCATTTACTGAAGGTGGGACGATCAAGCTCAAGGGTGGTCGTGGGCATATTGAGTTGTTGCAACCTCATGCCAATGTTTGTTTGCAGGCCAAAGCGTTGACGCTGACTGAAAACGTCAACTCGGGTATTTTCTTCCGTTGTATTCCTGGTGAGGACATGAATGGTTATGAATGCCAGATACACCATGGATTTAAGGGGGATCGGCGTCGTGCGGTCGACGCGGGATCGGGATCGATTTTCCGTCGTCAGAATGCAAAAGCGGTTTTAAGTGATGAGGGAAAGCCGGTGCATGTGACGATTGTCGCGGATGGTCCGAACATAGCTACTTGGGTCGAAGGAGTACCTGTGGTTTCATGGACGGATACGCGAGCTGCGAACGATAATCCTCGTAAGGGGCTTCGTACGGAAGCGGGAACTATCATGCTGCAGGGGCATGATCCTGGGTCTGAAGTCGAATTTCAGTCGATGTTGATTTGTCCATTGCCTTAGAGATTTTCGGCGAGCGAATCGAACGAGTCGCTCACCTTTGACTGCTCATTCCATTGATTCTTTCGTTGCTCCATTCGGAGATCTTTCCATGCGATTTTTGTTGCCGAGCACTTGTTGTACTTTGTTGAGCTTGCACGTAGTCGTTGGGTTGCTTTGGGGGGTTAGTGCGTGCGGCTTAGGGTTGCTCAGAGCTGCAGAGCCGCAGCGCATTTTCGATGGAAAGACGTTGCAGGGGTGGGAGGGGGACTCGAATCATTGGCGTGTAGAGCAGGGGGCGATAGTTGGTGAGATTCCTGTTGGTAAAACGCTCAATAAGAATACTTGGTTGGTGTATCGGGGGTTGGGGGTAGGGGGCAGCGAATCGTCGACGGGAGCATCGAAGGGTGATGTGGAGCTAAAGGACTTTGAGCTCAGGCTGCAATTTCAGCTTTCTGGTTTGCCGGCTGCCAATTCAGGGATTCAGATACGATGCCAAGTCGAGAGCGTGGATCATGTCTCGGGTTACCAAGCAGATCTGGACATGGGTAGTACATGGTTGGGTCGTATTTACGATGAGCATGGTCGTGCATTACTGGTTGAGCGTGGGGAGCGAGTTCAGTTATTGCCGGATGGAAAGAAGCGGTCGAAGCGATTTGCGCCGTTGCATCAGTATCCGGTATTGTTTCGTGAGAATATGTGGAACGATTATCGCATTGTTGCGATTGGCGAGCAGATTGATATTTATGTCAACGGGACGTTGTTTTCATCGCTTCTCGATCAACAGATTTCGGATCGAGATCTTTCAGGGAGTTTAGCGTTACAGTTGCACTCTGGTCCTCAGACCCGTATTGCGTTTCGTGAAGTCACGTTGGAGGTACTGACAGAGGCGGACCGGGATCGCTTAGTACCGTTTGATTTGCCAGAGGAGTCTACTGAGGTGCGAGGGGAGCAGCTGGGCGTTGTACCGGTAGGTAGCAACAACGAGCCGTTGAATTTGGGGTTTGAGAAGGGGACATTGGAAGGTTGGACGGCGAGTGGCAATGCGTTTGACCAACAGCCTGTCAATCGCGATGGGATCAGCAAGCGATGGCCGACGCAGCAGAGCAATAAGGAAGGTGATTTTTTTATTGGTGGTTATGAGCTTGTGCAGGATGCGGGGGTTGGGACGCTTGAATCGGATCCTTTTGAGGTGACACATCCGTATGCAGGATTTTTGTTGGGTGGTGGAGAGGGGAATGGTACGCGAGTCGAAGTTCTGTTAGTCGATTCATCGAACGGGGGTGATGGAGAGACGAATCGTTCGGAGAAGGTGATCGCGAAAGTTACGGGGAGTAATCAGGAGCAGATGCGTCGCATGGCGGTGGATTTGCGGGACCACGTCGGCAAGAGGATCTGTGTGCGGTTGGTCGATGAAAACGCTGGAGGTTGGGGGCATTTGAACTTTGACGATTTTCGGTTTTACGATGCTGCTCCGGCGGTAGCGGTCGGTACGGATACGGGTCCGCGAAGTACATTCAATGTTGTTTTGCATCATTTGGTACCCAATCCGACATCGGCTGGTGTTCGTGAAACAGGGGGGATGACATCTGCGGACAAGACGTTGCAGGCGATGCATGTACCGAAGGGATTTTCTGTCGATTTGGTCGCTGCGGAGCCGGATATTCACCAACCTGTCGCTTTTGCATTCGATCCTCGAGGGAGGCTTTGGGTACTCGAAGCGCATTCGTACCCGCAGAAGCGTCCGGAGGGTCAGGGGTTGGATCGGATCGTGATCTTGGAAGATCGCGACACGGATGGATCCTTCGAGACACGCAGTGTGTTTTACGAAGGGTTGAATCTAGCGAGTGGGATTGAGGTGGGGCATGGAGGTGTGTGGGTAGGTGCTGCGCCGGAGTTGTTATTTATTCCGGATCGAAACGGCGATGATCAACCGGATGGTGAGCCGCAGGTGTTGTTGGAGGGATTTGGTTATGGGGACACACATGAGACACTGAATAGTTTTGTGTGGGGACCGGATGGATGGTTGTATGGAACTCAGGGAGTGTTTAACACATCGATGGTGCGTAAGCCGGGGGTCGCGGAAGCGGAAGGAACGTATTTGGCGGCAGGTGTTTGGCGATATGATCCGATTGAGCATCGGTTTGAAGTGTTTGCGCATGGTACGAGCAATCCTTGGGGATTGGATTACGACGAGCATGGTCAGTTTTTCATGACCCACTGCAGGAGTTTTTGGGGTAAGGGTGGTACAACGCATGTGATGCATGGTGGTCATTATTGGAATCAGGTAAACAGTGGTTATGCGAGTTTTATTTCGAATACCGGAGTTCCTACAGCGCCGCAGCTTCAGAATTTTTTATTAGCAGCAGCGCGTTACGATTCAGGTGAGGGGGGAGCGGGCAAGCCTGGTACGGGAGAGGTCTATGGGGGGCATTCGCATGTTGGAACGGCGATTTATTTGGGAGATAACTGGCCTGCGGAGTACCGCAATCGATTGCTAACTCACAACTTGCATGGCCATCAGCTCAATCAACAAGTATTGCGACGCGAGCAGGGTGGGTATAACGCCGTGCATGCCGGGCAGGATGTTTTTCTATGCAGTGATCCAGCTTTTGTGGGAGTTGATTTAGCGGTTGGTCCTGATGGAGCGGTGTACATGACCGACTGGGTGGATTTACGGCACTGTCACAATCCTGGGGTAGAAGTATGGGATCGTGGAAATGGTCGTGTCTATCGGATGAAGTATGACGCGACTTATCGACCTTCGAAGAGCAATTGGTCGTTGGCGAGTGACGATGAGTTGGTTTCGGCTTTGGGTCATGGGAATGATTGGCATGTGCGGGCGGCTCGGTTGGTGTTAGCAGAGCGGTATGCAGGGCGAGAGGTCCCGGCAAGTGTTTTGGAATCGATACGTAGACTTGGAAGTGTTTCGGGTGGGGGGACGGGTGAGGTGCGATTGCGGTTGAGTTCGCTTTGGGCGTTGCAAACGCTTCGTGCGGTTGAATCGCAGGATATCGCGCGTTGGCTGGTGGATTCGGACGAAATGGTAAGAGCTTGGGCTGTGCGTTTGTTCAATGATACTTCTTTATTATCCGCGTTGGCTTCTCGTGATCGTTCTTTGTTGGTTCGTCGTGAGATAGCGTTGGCGGCTGGGCGGTTGGGGAATCAGCAGTTCATGCGGGAGGGGGCATGGCAAGCGATTGAGACGTTGAGTTTGCAGGAAGAGAATCAGCAGGATCGCGATCTTCCGGTGATTCTATGGCAGGCTATTGGCAAGCTGTGGGAGGGAAGTGAGTACAAGGCACTGAGTTTGTCCTCTTCGACTCCTTTGCCGAGTTTGCGTGACAACATTCTTTGGTACGCTGCGAAGACGACTGATGCAGGCAGGACGGCTTTAGCGGCTGGTATGCATCAGGACGGGATCAGCGCGTTGAAGAGGAACTTGGAAATTTTTGAGTTAGCGATTCGAGGGCAGCGGATCACGCGACCGGTGCTCGCTTGGAATACGTTAGCACCGAAGCTTTATGGGTCCGAGGATGCTGAGATACGCAATTTGGCGGAGAGGATTGGTGCACAGCTTGGGGATGCCGCGTTATTTGCAAGGCTACGCGAGCGGATGAAGAGCGACGCGTCGGTTGCGACCCGCGCGGCGGCGATGGAAATACTGCAGAGAGATACTTCGCCGGCAAATGTACCGTTACTACTCGAAGCGTTGCGAGAACCCAAGTTAGCGAGCCGTGCGTTGGTGATGTTACGGCAATACGATGCGCCGGGCATTGCAGAGCAAGTGCTGGATCGATTTAGTGAGTTGAAGAGTGAGTCGATTCCTGCTGCGATGGATCTGCTGACCAGTCGCGCTAGTTGGGCAAACACGTTGCTCGATGGGTTGGTGGCGAAGCGGATTCCGAGGGATGCGTTGACGGCTTATTATGCTCGTCAGATGGCATTATTGGGGGATGAAAAGTTGATGGAACGGATTACCGAGGAGTGGGGGCAAGTACGAGTTGGAAGCGAGTCGATGAAGGAAGAGATTCGCAAAACGGTGCAGGCGTATAAGGGGGCACCGTTGTGGGCTTTCGATGCGGGGGCGGGAAAGAAGCATTTTGATAAACTCTGTGCAGCTTGCCATGCACCTGCCGATTCGAAAATGGAGTTTGCACCGAAGTTGCAGGGGACGGGAGCAAAAGGGGTTGAGTATGTGATCGAGAACGTCATCGATCCGAATGCGGTGATTGGGCGAGATTATCAAGCTCGAGTGGTACGAACGAATGACGGGCAGGTGATCACAGGGTTGTTGCTAAGCGAGGGTGAGAGTAGTTTAACGATACGGACGGCGACTGAAACGATTGAGGTATTGCGGTCGGAAGTGGATGAGTTCAAAGTGTCGGAGAATTCCTTTATGCCGGTAGGGTTGCTTGATACGCTTGATGATCGACAGCGCATTGAGTTATTCAAATACTTGCTATCGCTTTGATCTTGAGTGAAGGCCTGATGACTCGATTAACACGTGATGCGTTGGAGGTATGGCGGGCGGGGGTGGATGCGGTGCGCGCTGATCGCGTGATGCGAGAGAATTGTTCATGGGATGGAAGATGTTTGACGGTGCAGGGGGTTTCACAGGATTTGTCGCGTGCCAAGCGACTGATCGTCGTTGGGGCGGGGAAGGCGGGTGCGGGGATGCTGGCGGGATTGCTGAGCGTCTTGAGAGTCACGGAGGGGAGTATGCCTCGAATCGAAGGGTGGGTGAATGTTCCGGAGGGATCGGTGCCTAGTGGGATGTTGATGAACGGTTTCGTGCCTGGAACGGGGATCACGGTATTGGAGGCACGTCCGGCTGGGGTGAATGCGCCTACTCCTTTGGTGGTTCAGGGGACGGAGCGCATTTTAGAATTGCTCACGGCATCGGAGCCGGAGGATGTCGTGATTTTTCTGCTTAGCGGAGGAGGCTCGGCGTTGTTATGTGCACCGATTGATGGGATTGATCTTTCGACGAAGGTTCGATTGACTTCTGCGCTTTCGTTGCGTGGAGCTACGATACAGGAGCTCAATGCGGTACGACGGTGTTTGAGCGAGGTGAAGGGTGGGGGGATTTCTAGGCATTGTCGAGCGAAGACCTTGATTACGCTTTTGATTTCGGATGTGT